>CAVDVT010000009.1:0-15629 GCA_963612415.1 bacterium
CCCCTACCAGGGGAGGTGGCATTGCGAAGCAATGACGGAGAGGTTGTACGAAGGGCCAGTGTGCCGTAGATATGCTGCTTAACCGTGCCTTTTAGCAAACAGCTTCGAGGCCGACAGTTTCCGCTCCGGGCTGACCCATTTACCCACCGGCGGCACGGGGTCAAAGCCCCAGCGGCCAAGGGGGTTGCAGCGGGCGATGCGCCACGCGGTCAGCGCAAGGCCCTTGAGGCAGCCGTGGGTCTGGATGGCCTCCAGCGCATAGTGGCTGCAGCTGGGGGTGAACCGGCAGTTGCGGCCCAGCCCCGGGCTGATCCAGCGCTGATACCAGCGGATGGGCACACACAGGGCGTTCCGCGCCCAGCGGGAAAGCGGATTCACTGTTTTGCAGCCCGGTGTGCGGGCGGAACGGTGGCAGGGGGCTTTGCGCCCGGCTGCTTTGCCTTATCCGGCAGGCCGGCGGCGGCAAACAGCTTTGCCACCACCTCGCTGAGCTGCCAGCTTTTCAGGTGGGGGGTACTGCCCCGGGCCACGAACACCAGATCATAGCCGCCGATGTTGTAGTCCAGATGCTCGTCAATGGCGGCTTTCATCACGCGGCGGGCGCGGTTGCGCTGCACGGCATGGCCGACCTTCTTGGTGGCAGTCAGGCCCACACGGGTCTTTTTGCCCCGGGTCTTGAAGACATACAGCACCAAAGCCGGGTTCACATAGGACTTGCCGCGGGCATACACGCGGCCAAATTCGCTGTTGCGGCGGATGGGACGATAGCGCACTGCTTCGGCGCCTCCTTTTCGGGTAAAATCAGCAGAACTGCCCAATGGGCAAAGTTCAAAATTCAGTATAGCAAAAAAACGCCGACATGAAAAGATTGCCGGAGCGTTTTTTGTGCCAAATCTTTTGCCAAAATTTTAGGCATTCCGCGCGCAGAACGCCAAAAATAAGAAAAAGACCGCCAATCCATTCTCAGCGGTCTTTTAAGCGCATGTTCAATTCTGCGCCGGACCCAGTGTTCAACCGGATCAGACGGTCAGGCTCTTGCGGCCCTTAGCACGGCGAGCATTGATGACCTTGCGGCCGTTCTTGGTGCTCATGCGGGTCAGAAAGCCATGAACTTCCTTGCGCTGACGCTTCTTGGGCTGAAAAGTTCTTTTCATGGTTGTATCCTCCGTAAAAACTCGTCCCCGGTAATGGGGTATCTTCTGGTCCCAAAATGGGGACAGGCTTGCAATTCAACAGTATATCGCACACTATCCCCTTCTGTCAAGCATTTTTTTGTCTTTCCAGCAAACTTTTTTCAAAAATTGCTGTGGATAAACTTTCAACTTTTTCACCGGAATGCCGTGGAAAACTTTCAAAACCGGTTGTTTCCACCATATCTTGTGCCCAGATCCCAGCTTGGACACAAGACTTCCGGGAGGACGATGGAGCGTCTTTTCTTATGTATTATAAATTACATTATAGAAATATAGACGCAGGGAGATTTTTGTGGTATACTAACTGGGTATCAGCAGCATTGTTGAAAACTTCAATGGAGTGGATGTTTTATGGATTCTTTCAAGGACGTTTTAGAGGCCGCGCAGGCGTACTGCAAAACGCAGATGGCCGAGCCGACCTATAATCTCTACATCGACGGTCTTGAGCCCATCAGCTTTGAGGACTCGAGCCATATCACCCTGTCGGTGCGCAACGACTTCATCTGCAAGATCGTCACCGACCGCTACCTCGGCCTGCTGAAGGAAGCGTTCAAGACCGTGCTGGGCTTTGACGTGGACATCACGCTGGTGGTGCCCAGCACCCCGCCCCACGAGGTGGTACTTGCCCAGCAGTACGAGGCAAACCCTGCCTCGCCCCAGGGCAACTACGAGTTCACCTTCGAGAACTTCATCAAGGGCCCGTCCAACCAGTTTGCGTTTGCTGCGGCGCAGGCTGTTGCTGCCAACCCCTCCGGCGCCTACAACCCTCTGTTCATCTACGGCGGCTCCGGCCTTGGCAAGACCCATCTGCTGACGGCCATCCAGACCGAGATCAAGCGCACCCACCCCGACTTCGTCATCATGTACGTCACCTGTGAGCAGTTCACCAACGAGCTGATCGCCGCCATCCGCGCCGGCAGCACCGAGGACTTCCGCATGAAGTACCGCGTGGCAGACCTGCTGCTGGTGGACGATATCCAGTTCATCGCCGGCAAGGAGTCCACGCAGGAGGAGTTCTTCCACACCTTCAACTCCCTGCACGACGCCCATAAGCAGATTGTGATCGCTTCCGACCGCCCCGCCAAGGAGATCAAGAGCCTGGAGGAGCGCCTGCGCACCCGTTTTGAGTGGGGCCTGACCGCCGACGTTCAGCCGCCGGATTTTGAGACCCGCGTGGCCATTGTCAAGCGCAAGGCCGAGCTGCTCCACCTGGATCTGCCCGAGGATGTGGCCGAGTTCATTGCCAACCACCTCAAAAACAACATCCGCCAGCTGGAAGGCGCCGTGAAAAAGCTGAACGCCTACTACATGCTGGAGGGCATCCAGCCTGTGATCAGCGTGGCGCAGAACGCCATCAAGGACATCCTCAACGAGACCCAGCCCGTTCCCGTGACCATCGAGAAGATCGTGGGCGAAGTCTCCCGCACCTTCAACGTCTCCCCCGCCGACATCCGGGGCACCAAGCGGAACGCCAACGTGGCGTCTGCCCGGCGCGTGGCCATCTACATCCTGCGCGAGGTCACCGGCATGAGCATGGAGGAGATCGGCCGTGAGTTCTCGGGCCGCGACCACTCCACCATCGTCTACTCCCTCAAAACCATGGAGCGGGACATGAAAAACGACCAGCACCTGCGCGAAACGGTCAGCGACATCATCAAGAACGTCAAGGCCTGAAGATAAAAACAGGCGTAAAAGTCATACTTCCGAAGGGGTGAAACCCCAAAATATGGGGACAAACCGGAAGAAAAAGCGGAAAATCAGACAAGATGTTGTGGTAAGCAGGCGGATCTTTCCACTCTTTCCACAGAGTTTTCAACATTTAACTTTCGTTTTTCACATCCCCTGTGGAAAGCAACCAGCCTCCCGCCCATTTCACAAACCTTCCACACCAGATCCACAACCCCGTGGAAAAGGTTCCGGCGGCATGGTTCCAGACATTTTCCGACTTTTCCACATCTTCCCCACCCCCTACTACGAATACTACAACAAGTTCAATATTCAGCATCCGGTTTTGTGATCAGTTCTGTACCAGACAGTATCCCGGATGTTGAATCCAAAAAGGAGAGAATAAAGCGTTGAATATCATCTGCGATAAAACTCTGCTGAGCGCTGCCATTGACGGCGTATCCAAAGCGGTCACCCTGCGTTCCACCATCCCGGTGCTGGAAGGCATCCTGCTGAAAGCCGAAGGTTTCCAGCTGACCCTTACCGGCTACGACCTTGAAATGGGCATCGTGACCACCATCGAGGCCAATGTCAAGGAACCCGGTGAGATCGTGCTGAATGCAAAGCTGCTCAGCAGCATGATCAGCCGGATGCCCTCCGGTCAGATCACCATACAGTCGGCCGATAATGGCAAGACCACCATCCAGAGCGGCGTGGCACAGTTCGAGATCCAGTCCATGTCCGCCACCGATTTCCCCGAGCTGCCCAACACCGGCGCCGAGGAGACCCTGACCATCAAGACCGGCGTGTTGCGCGACATGATCGACCGTACCCTATACGCCGTGAGCCAGGACGAGAAAAAACCTGCGCATACCGGTGAATTATTTGAGATCGAGCCCGATAAGCTGACCGTGGTGGCCTTGGACGGCTACCGCCTGGCCATCGTGGAGCGGCCCATCACTGCCGTGAAGGACATCCGGATCATCGTGCCCAGCAAGACCATGACCGAAGTTTCCCACCTGCTGGCCAACGACGATGAAGAACTGGTGCATATCTGCGCCAACCGCCGCTATGTGGTGTTCATGACCGCCGGCTACACCATCATGAGCCGCCTGATCGAGGGCGAGTTCCTTAACTACCACAATGTCATCCCCAACGGCAGCCGCACCCGGGTCACCCTGGACACCAAGGAGTTCATCGAGACCATTGAGCGCGCTTCCCTGATCATCACCGAGCGGCTGAAGAATCCTCTCCGTATCAGTTTTACAGCGGGTAAAGTTGTGGTGCGCTGCCAGACCAACCTGGGCCGCGTGGTGGACGAATTCAATGCACAGTGTGAGGGCGAAGATGTGGAGATCGGTTTCAACAACCGCTATCTGCTGGATGCCCTGCGCAACGCCCGCACCGAGCAGGTGCGGCTGGAGATCAGCGGTCCGCTGAGTCCGGTCAAGGTACTTCCGGCAGAAGGCAGCGACTTTTTGTATCTGGTCCTGCCCGTCCGCTTCAAGAATGATTGAGAGGCATCAATATGCAAAAAATCCTCATCCATACGGAATTTATCAAGCTGGATGCCCTGCTGAAATATGCAGGCCTGTGTGAGACTGGCGGCGAAGCCAAAGAGCTGGTGCAGGGCGGCGCTGTAAAAGTGAACGGCGAAGTCTGCACCATGCGGGGCAAAAAATGCCGCGCAGGCGATGTGATCGAGCTGGACGGCCAGTCGGTGGAAGTTGGGCAGGGCCAGTAAACCATGCGCCTGCTTTCCTTAGAAGTTACGAATTACCGCAATATTGCATCGGCAAGCCTGACCCCGGGCCGGGAGCTGACCGTGATCTGCGGCAACAATGGCCAGGGCAAGACCAACCTGCTGGAGGCTATCTGGCTGCTGACCGGCGGCAAAAGCTTCCGGGGCGGCAAGGATGCAGAGCTGGTGCGGCGGGGCGAGCCCTTTGCCGTGCTGGAAGCGTCCACCCTCCGCGCACAGCAGGAGGAGCAGGAACCGGATGAGCCAAACCATGTCCGGCTGACCGTGGGCACCCCGGATTCCCAGCGGCCCGGGCGGTATGCCGCTGTGAATGGAGCCGCGCCCAAGCGGGCTTCGGCACTGGCGGGCAGTTTTCCGGCCGTGGTCTTTGACCCCGGGCACCTGAGCCTGGTCAAGGGTGCGCCGGAAGGGCGGCGCAAATTTCTGGATGCTGCCCTCTGCCAGCTTTACCCTGGCTACCTGACCATCTACCGCCGGTACGTGCGGGCCTTGCAGCAGAAAAATGCGCTGCTGCGCCGCTCTCCCACTGGGGCAGAACGTCCCTACGCTGAAAAAGTGGCGCTGCTGGAAGTGCTGAACACCGAGCTTGCCGCTCAGGGCGAGGCAATCCAGCACCGGCGCCGCACCTATCTGGAACAGCTTGGCCCGCTGGCCTGCGCCAATTATGCAGAGCTTTCCCATGGGGCCGAGCGGATGGAGCTGCGCTACGCCGCCCAGTTTGAACCGGGCGGACTGGCTGCCCTGCTCAAAGCCCGCCAGCCCGAAGAACTGCGGGCCGGGCAGAGTTTGTGCGGCCCCCACCGGGAAGATCTGGAGCTGCTGCTGGACGGCCAGCCTGCAAAAGTGTTCGCCAGTCAGGGACAGCAGCGGAGCGTCGTCCTCAGCCTGAAAATGGCGGAAGCCGCAGCCGCAGCCGCCATTACCGGGGAGCATCCGGTGCTGCTGCTGGATGATGTGCTGAGCGAGCTGGACGACGGCCGCAAGCAGTATCTCCTGACCCGGATGCGGGAAAAACAGACCTTTGTTACCAGCTGCGATGATACCGCCTTTCTCAAGACGGACGGCGAGGTATACCGCATGAACGGCGGTGTCCTGAGCCGTGTCTGAACAGCTTTATCATATAGAAAAATGTTGCACGCTGCGTTGCATATACAGTGCATAAAATACTGGATATGCAGCAGATGACAGAAAAGAGATAATACGATATGTATATTCATCTGGGGCGGGACTATGTTCTGAACGAGAGGGACATCATCGGCATCTTCAATCTGGAGACCACCACCGTCTCCCCCCGGGGGCGGGAGTTCCTGAACTATGCCCAGAAAAACGGGGCTGTGGTCAGCCTTTCGGATGACCTGCCCCAGAGCTATGTTCTGGCCGATGCCCCGGTGGATACGGTGTATTTGTCGGAGCTGTCCAGCGCTGCCATGAAGCGGCGCACTGAATCGCCATTCTGAGAGGGCGAGCCCGTTAAATTTACAAGTAAGAGGAGAAAGGATATGGCAGAGGAAATCATCACCAGCACCAACGCGGAAACCGCGACCAACCACGAGTATAATGCCAGCGAGATCCAGGTCCTGAAGGGTCTGGAGGCTGTGCGCAAGCGCCCCGGTATGTATATCGGCTCCACCGGTGAGCGGGGCCTGCATCACCTGGTCTACGAGATCGTGGACAACGCCATCGACGAAGCTCTGGCCGGCTACTGCGACCACATTGAGGTCAAGATCCTGAAGGACAACATCATTCAGGTCACCGATAACGGCCGCGGCATCCCCGTGGACATTCAGGCCGACACCGGCCTGCCCGCAGTCACCGTTGTTTACACCATCCTCCACGCAGGCGGTAAGTTCGGCGGCGAAAATTCCGGCTACAAGGTGGCCGGCGGCCTGCACGGCGTAGGCGCTTCTGTCGTCAACGCCTGCTCCGAGTGGCTGACCGTCAATGTCCGCCGCGATGGCCACGAGTATGAGCAGACTTTCCGCCGCGGCGACCCGGACGGCGACCTGAAGTGCATCGGCACCGTGGACCCCAGCGTTACCGGCACCCGCGTTACCTTCAAGCCGGACCCGGAGATGTTCAAGGACACCACCGTGTACAACTTCGAGACGCTGGAAAAGCGTCTGCGGGAGGAAAGCTTCCTGAACGCCGGCGTCAAGATCACCCTGACCGACGAGCGCGAACTCTACACCCCCGTGCTGGAAGACGGCAAGGAGGGCGACCCCTGCTACCGCACCGAGGTCATGTGCTATGAGGGCGGCATCAAGAGCTTTGTGACCTATCTGGGCGAAAAGCGCAATCTGGAAGTGCTGCACCCCAACGTCATCTACCTCAAGGGCCAGACCGAGCGCGGCATGGCGGAGATCGCCCTGCAGTACAACTCCAGCTACAACGAGCTGCTGCTGAGCTTTGCCAACAACGTCAACACCCCGGACGGCGGCACCCATGAAGAAGGCTTCCGTGCCAGCCTGACCCGCGTGTTCAACGATTATGGCCGCAGCCACGGCCTGCTCAAGGACAAGGACGAGAACCTTTCCGGTTCCGATGTCCGCGAGGGCCTCATCTGCGTCATCTCGGTCAAGCTGCAGGAGGCCGAATTTGAGGGCCAGACCAAGGCAAAGCTGGGCAACACCGAGATCCGCACCCTGGTCTCCAACATGGTCTATACCAAGCTGATGGAGTTCTTTGAGGAGAACCCCGGCGTGGCCAAGGCCATTTTTGAAAAGGCCACCCAGGCCGCCCGTGCCCGCGCGGCTGCCAAAAAGGCCCGTGAGCTGGTGCGCCGCAAGAGCGCGCTGGAAACCAGCCGGATGCCCGGCAAGCTGGCCGACTGCCGCGAAAAAGACCCCACCCGCACCGAGATCTTCATCGTCGAGGGTGATTCTGCAGGCGGCTCCGCCAAGATGGGCCGAGACTCCGCCATCCAGGCCATCCTTCCCCTGTGGGGCAAGATGCTCAACGTGGAAAAGGCCCGTGCAGACCGCATCTACGGCAACGACAAGCTGATGCCCGTTGTGCTGGCGCTGGGCTGCGGCATCGGCGAAGAATTTGATATCTCCAAGCTGCGGTACGACAAAGTGTTCATCATGGCCGATGCCGATGTGGATGGTTCTCACATCTGCACCCTGATGCTCACCTTCTTCTTCCGCTATATGCGCCCGCTGATCGAGCAGGGCCATGTCTATGTGGCCCAGCCGCCCCTGTTCAAGGTGCAGAAGGGCAATACCATCAAGTACGCTTACAACGACGCGGAAATGGCGATCCTTTCTCAGGAGATGCCCGGCGCAAAGGTCAACCGTTATAAGGGCCTTGGTGAGATGAACCCCGAGCAGCTGTGGGAGACCACCATGAACCCGGACAACCGCGTGATCGTCCAGATCACCATTGAGGATGCCGAAAAGGCCGACGAAGCCTTTACCATCCTGATGGGCGATCAGGTGGAGCCCCGCCGCCGCTTTATTGAGACCAATGCCCAGTATGCAAAGCTGGATGTGTAATCGGAGGAACAAATGGAAGAAGATTATGTGATGATACCGGGCAGCGGTACCAAAAAGATCATCCGCGATGTCAAAAAGGAGATCGAGACCGCGTTCCTGGACTACTCCATGTCGGTCATCGTGTCCCGCGCCCTGCCCGATGTGCGCGACGGCCTGAAGCCGGTCCACCGCCGCATCCTGTACACCATGCACGAGCGCGGCAACGACCCCAGCCACGCATACCGCAAGTCCGCCGACACCGTGGGTGCCGTGCTGGGCTCCTACCACCCCCACGGCGACGCGTCGGTCTACGATGCCATGGTCCGTCTGGCACAGGATTTCTCCCTGCGCTATCCGCTGGTGGATGGCCAGGGTAACTTTGGTTCTGTGGACGGCGACCCTCCGGCTGCTTACCGTTACACCGAGGCCCGCATGAGCCGCATGGCCGTGGAGATGCTGACCGATATCGATAAGGATACCATCGACTGGGACCCCAACTTTGACGAGACCAAGAAGGAGCCCAGCGTTCTGCCCTGCCGCTTCCCCAACCTGCTGGTCAACGGCAGCCAGGGCATTGCAGTCGGCATGGCAACCAACATCCCGCCCCACAACCTCAGCGAGGTGATCGACGGCTGCGTGGCTTATATCGAGAACCCGGACATCGACCTGCCCGGCCTGATGGAACACATCAAGGGCCCGGACTTCCCCACGGCCGGCATCATCATGGGCCGCAGCGGCATCCGCGCTGCCTACGCCACCGGCCGCGGCAAGATCACCCTGCGCGGCCGCGCCACCATTGAGGAAAAGAAGAATGGCCGCGCCCAGATCATCGTCACCGAGATCCCCTACATGGTCAACAAGGCCCGCCTGATCGAGAACATTGCCGATCTGGTCAAGGAAAAGCGGATCGAGGGCATCAGCGACCTGAACGATGAGACCAACCGCAAGGGCATGCGCATCGTCATCGATGTGCGCAAGGACGCCAACCCCCAGGTGGTGCTGAACCAGCTGTACCAGTACACCCAGTTGCAGGACACCGTGGGCGTCATCATGCTGGCCATTGACCACAAGGTGCCCAAGGTCATGACCCTGAAGCAGATGATCCAGAAGTATGTGGAGTTCCAGGACGAAGTGGTGCGCCGCCGCACCCAGTACGACCTGAAAAAGGCCAAGGAGCGCGCCCACATCCTGGAAGGTCTGAAAAAGGCCACCGACATCGTGGATGAGCTGATCGCCACCATCCGCGCCTGCAAGGGCGGCATGGCCGAGGCCAAAGCTGCCATTATGGAAAAGTTCGGCTTTGATGATCCGCAGGCCGATGCCATCGTCAAGCTGCAGCTGGGCCGTCTGGCCGGTCTGGAGATCCTGAAAATTGAGGAAGAACTGGGCGCTCTGCAGGCCAAGATCAAGGACTGGGAGGACATTCTGGCCGACGACAGCCGTGTGCTGGAGATCGTCAAGAACGAGCTGCTGGAGATGAAGCGCCGCTTTGGAGACGACCGCCGTACTGAGATCGAGACCGTCAGCGGCGAGGTGGACATTGAAGACCTGATCGCTGAGGAGCAGTGCGTCTATACCCTGACCGAGGCCGGTTATATCAAGCGCCAGCTCAAGGCCACCTATCAGGCCCAGAAGCGCGGCGGCCGCGGCATTTCCGGCATGACCCGCAAGGAAGAAGATATCGTGCAGGAGATGTTCGTGGGCTCCACCCATGATTACGTCCTGTTCGTCACCGATAAGGGCCGCCTGTTCCGCATCAAGGGTTACACCATCGCCGAGGGCAGCCGCACCAGCAAGGGCACCAACATCGTCAACCTGCTGCAGCTGGCCGAGGGTGAAAAGGTCACCAATATGCTCTGCTACCCCAAGGATGACGACAGCAGCAAGGGCGGCTTTGTGACCATGGTCACAAAGCAGGGCCTCATCAAGCGCACCCCGCTGGAGCAGTTTGCCAACATCCGCAAGTCCGGCCTGATCGGCATTGCCCTGAATGAGGGCGACGCCCTGGCCTGGACCCGCCTGACCACCGGCCATGATATGCTCATCGTTGCCACCCGCAACGGCCAGGCCATCCGCTTCAATGAGGAAGATGCCCGTGCCATGGGCCGCAGCGGCCACGGCGTCCGCGCCATCAAGCTGGCCGAGGGCGACGAAGTGGTGGGCGTCTGCATCTGCCGCGAAAATGCCACCATCCTCACCGTGACGGAGAACGGCAAGGGCCGCCGCTCCGACATTGACACCTACCGCATCACCGCCCGCGGCGGCAAGGGCATCCGCAACTACGACGCCGCCAAGGATAAGGTGGCAGCCGTCAAGATCGTGGACGATGTGGACGACATCCTGCTCAGCAGTCAGGAGGGCATCATCATCCGCCTGCACGCCAACGAGATCCCGGTGCAGAGCCGCTATGGCTCCGGCGTCCGCGTGATGCGTCTGGGCGAGAACGACAAGGTCATGGTGCTGGCCCGTACCGACCATGACGACGAGGCCCAGACTGAGAAAATCGAGGCTGAGGAGGGCGACGAGCCCACCGCCGAGCAGCTGGCCGCCATGGAAGCCGCCGATGAAGCATCCGCTTCGGAAGCGCCGGAAGCAGAAACCAGCGAAGAATAAAGTTAGCCTAGACATCTATCTGAAATTATGATAGAATGTCTGCACAATCACAAATCCCATGGGGGAGTAGCAGGCGTTGTTTGCAGACAGCGCAGCAAGTCAACACAATGACAGGAACTTCTGTCTGGCTTGCTTTCATTTGCGAGACTCATGTGCTTTGGTGCGAAGTACCACGCCCAACACATGGAGTCCATTTGTAAAAAATGACCCGAGACCGGACGTGGAACTGCGCGCCGATCTCGGGTTTTGTTTTTGCCGCACCATATCCCGGTCAGATTTAGGAGGCATTTCAGCATGGAATGGAGTTTCGTATTTTTCCTCAACAGCGCACTGCTGGGCGTGGGCCTTGCCATGGACGCGTTTTCGGTCTCGATGGCAAATGGTCTGCACGATCCCAAAATGTCCAAAAAGCGGATGTGCATCATTGCAGGCACCTTTGGCGTGTTTCAGGCCGTGATGCCCATGACGGGCTGGGTCTGTGTCCACACCATCGTGGAGCTGTTCTCGTCCTTTGAAAAGTTCATCCCCTGGATCGCTCTGGCCCTGCTGGGCTACATCGGCGGCAAGATGCTGGTGGAGGGCATCAAGGGCGAAGAAGCTGAGGAAGCCGCAGAGCTGAGCGCAGGCGCCTTGTTCATGCAGGGCGTTGCCACCAGCATCGATGCCCTTTCCGTCGGCTTCACCATCTCGGAGTACGGCTGGCTGATGGCACTGACGGCATCCCTGATCATTGCAGCAGTCACCTTTTTCATCTGCATCGCCGGTCTGCGCATCGGCAAAAAGTTCGGCACCAAGCTCTCGGGCAAGGCGTCCATCCTGGGCGGCATCATCCTCATCGGCATCGGTCTGGAGATCTTCCTCACCGGCATTCTGGGCTGAGCCTGCCCCCGGAATATCTGCTCCGTATATCCAAAAAGCGCCCCGCAGCCGCGGGGCGCTTTTTCTCTGTCTTGCCTGAATTTTCAGAACAAATTTGGATGTCCTGCTGTATTTTGCGCCGTTTCGTGCGCAAAAAAATCACTCTGGATGCAATGGCTAAGGATCTTAACTTGAATTTGGAGCAAAATGGGCGCAGGCAGGCGGTTTCTGACTCAAATCTCTCTTGAAAAATGTCCCAGTTTCTGGTATTCTCACGGCAGAAGGCCCCCCCGTTCCGGAAATTGCCGGAGGCACCGGGCTGAACATACAAGGAGGTACCGAATATGGCTAATCTTATTACTCGACGGAATTTTCTGAAATGCGCCGGTGTCGCAGCTCTTGCAGTGACCGCATCCGGCATCTTCACAGGATGTGCAGGGGGCGGCGGAGACGGGATCTCCGGCGTGGGCGTCAACAAGACCGTGACTGCAGACGGCGTAAAGATCAAGCTGCTGGGCTATCAGGAATACTGGACTTCCGAGATGGTGGGCAATTATTCCGGCCAGACCATGATCCAGATCTGCTTCGGGCTTGAAAACCAGTCCGGTGCATCCATCCAGATGGGCAATACGTCGCAGGACTACATTGCAAAGGTTCTGGAAGCAGTCTATAAAAATAAGTTCGACACGCTGACCAAGGGCGAGTTCGTCACCGCGACCAAGGACGGCAAACTGGGCAATGCAGCCATTGGCTACCGTACCGCAGACAGCGGCCTGCTCAGCATTGGCATCATCGGAACGCTGGAAGACAAGAAGACCGGCTGCATCAAGGTGTTTACCGTTGTCCCGAAGAACTGGGAACAGATCGGCATCCAGTACACCCCGAACTTTGCACCGGATAAGACCTACAAATTTGTCCTGAACA
Organism: bacterium; assembly: GCA_963612415.1. Lineage (GTDB taxonomy): Bacteria > Bacillota > Clostridia > Oscillospirales > Ruminococcaceae > Faecalibacterium. The sequence goes on from CAVDVT010000009.1 coordinate 12,489, forward strand.
AAAAGGATAAGATCCAGTAACAGAATACACAAAGGGGCGGCACCGCCGGGTGCTGCCCCTTTTTCTGTCAGGCAGCAATGCGGCTGCCTTTGATCTCCATGGGGCGGTGGTGCGGAGCATTTGCCGTGCCGGTCACGGTGCCGTCGGCGGCAATGTCGGCGTCAATGGTCACTTCCAGCACGCCAAAGGGCAGCTGGGGCGATGCAGTGAAGTGGTAGTGGTTCTCCTCACAGGTGCAGCTGGTCAGGGGAACGGTCTGGCCCAGCAGCTTGGCGCTGCCGGAAAGCTCGCTGCCATTGGTGTTCAGGTCGGCAATGGCTTTGATCCAGCCCATGGGAGAGTGAAGTTGAATTTCAAATTGCTGTGTCATAGATCAGGATGTCCTTTCAAATTCGATTCAGATGGTGCCGGAAAGCTTGGCGTTCAGCTCCGGCAGCAGGGTCAGTGCATTTCCGGTGAACAGCTTCTGCTTCTGGGGCAGGGTGAGCTTTTGGGTGGTCTCCAGTGCTTCTGCCTGCCCGATGCAGGCGGTCAGGTCGGTGTAGGGGGTGTCGGAGCCGTAAAGCAGGTGGCTCTCGTCCACATGGCGCAGCAGCATTTCCAGCTGCTTTGGCTCCGAAAAACCTGCCATATCGTAGTAGACATGGGCCATGTCTTCCATGATGTCGGCCTTGCGGTCAGGGTCGGCAAAACGGAGCATGAGAGAAAAGCTCTCAAACCGGTCGGCCAGAATGGGCAGGAAGGCACCTGCGTGGGGGATGACCCACTTGATGTCCGGAAAACGGGTAAAGGTGTCGTGCTGCACCATGTTGATGAAGGTGCGGGTGGTCTCCACAAAATACTCAAAGGCCGGAATGGGGATCTCCTCGTTCACGTTCTGGATGACCTGTGCGGGCTGGGTGGGGTGCATCACGGCCAGGGCACCCCGGTCGTTCAGCTCCTTCATCACCTCGTCCAGACGGCGGTCGCCCAGATAGACCCCGCCGTAGTTGGTCATCAGGCCCACACCGTCGGCGTGCAGCTCGTCCAGACAATAGCGGATCTCAAAAATGCTGCTGTGGACATGGGGCAGGGGCAGTGTGGCCAGAAAACCCAGCTTTCCCGGGTTCCGCTCCACAATGGCGGCGCCTTCCTCATTTACCTTCCGGGCCAGTGCGCGGCTGCGGAATTTGTCGCCGGTGTACAGGCTGGGGGAAGAAATGGACAGCAGCGCATAGGAGATGCCCAGCGTCTCCATGGCTTCCTTCTGGAAGTCCTCGTCCCACATGGGGGTCGGGAAGCCGTCGGGGTTATAAAGGTGCTGCTGGTCCAGAAAATCGTAATACGTTTTGGGCAGGTAATGTGCCTGAAAATCGATCTTGTTCAGAAACTGCATGGTAATTCTCTTTCTCTGTGGTTCAAAGGTTGCTTTCTATCAGAAAGTATAGTGGCTTTTGGGCAGGATTGCAAACGTCAAAAAATGCACGTTTGTAAGAAAAATGGACACAGCATCACAAAGTGTTTCCGAAAAAAAGAGACAGCTTGCGCTGTCTCTTTCCTTTTGCGTTTTTTGTTCCCCGTGGAACAATTTTGAAGCGGGTTTATTTTTCCGGCTCAAAGTAATCGGCGTATTCCTCGGTCAGCTTGGAGCCAAGCCGCCGGATGCCGCCGTAGAGATGCCGCTCCACCAGCGGCTCAAAGGCGGCAAGGTCGCACCGCTCAATGGCTTCAATGAGGTTGTGGTGGTCGGCGATCACTTCATCCAGTCCGCCGCTGGTCATGGTGTCCAGCATCCGGAACCGGCTGTAATCGGCGTGGGCGTTCTGCAGGGTGCGCCACAGGTACATTTTGTCCATGGCGGCAAACCAGGTCTCGTGGAGCAGGCGGTCTGCCTCGTAGAGCTTGTTGTAATCGGGGTCTTCCGCCCGGGCCAGCGCCTCGTAGGCATCGGCCCGCTTCCGGATGAGTGCCCGCTGTTCCGGGGTGCATCGGGGCGAAAAATCCCGCAGCACCCGGGCTTCCACGGCGGTGCGCTCGTAGATCAGCTCGTCCACGATCTCCCGATTCAGCCGGGTCACGGTGGTGCCTTTATAGGGCACGATCTTCACCAGCCCGTTCTCCTGCAGCCGCTGCAGCACCACCCGGATCAGGGACCGGGGCGCACTGAACCGGGTGCAGAGCGGGTTCTCGCTCAGGGAGCTGCCCGGCCGCAGGGTCAGGTCAATGATCTCCCGTTCCAGCACTTCATAGATTTCAGCATCCGATTTGTATTGTTCCATAACTTTCCCAGCTTTCTGGCATTGCCAATGCAAACTCCATCTTCTCCCCCGTCACCGGATGCACGAACTGCAGTCCGGCGCTCTGCAGTGCAATGCTGCCCTTGAACCGGCTGCCGTATTTGCCGTCGCCGTAAAGCGGGTGCTTCCGGGAAGCGAACTGCACCCGGATCTGATGGGTGCGGCCGGTGTGCAGGGTGATCTCAGCAAGGCTCAGGGCGCCGTCCGCTGCCGTGGCCGTGATGCGGTATTCCAGCACGGCTTCCCGCACCCCTTTCCGGGGGCGGCTCACCGGGAATACCCGGCCTTTCCGGCTGTCCTTGAACAGATAGTCCCGCAGCACTCCCTCGGGTGGCAGCTGCTCATCCGGCCTGCCTGCAAGAACGGCCCGGTACTTCTTTATAAAACAGGGCTGGGCCGGGGTGCCGGACACCGGCTCTGCCCGGCCGTCCAGCACGGCATAGGCCTGCTGGCTCTCCGTCACCTGCTTTGTCAGGGCAGCGGCGGCTTTGGGCGTTTTGGCACAGACCATCAGCCCGGACACGCCGGTGTCCAGCCGGTGGACGATGCCCACATAAGCGCCAGGCTTTCCCCAGAGCTGGCGCAGGGCATCGGGAACGCCCTGTTCACTGGTGAGCCCTGCGGGCTTGTCCAGCACTACAAGGGCTGCATCTTCATATAAGATGTTCACAGTCTGCCCTCATCCAGCAGGGCTTTGAGCTTCAGCACGCCTGCAATGGTCTTGCCGTCCTTGATCTCGCCGCTCATCACCATTTCATAGGCTTTGGTCAGGGGCACCCGGTCCGGCGTCAGGAACTCGTCGGCGTCCAGGTGCATATGGGTCTCGTGCAGGCCGGTAGCCACCCAGGTGTAAATGATCTCGGTA
>CAVDVT010000010.1:0-14203 GCA_963612415.1 bacterium
ATCTTACCCTGCGGCTCATCGGGCGGCTGGCCTTCCCCATCTTCTGCTTTTTACTGGTGGAAGGCTTTGTACACACCCATGATGTAAAAAAATACGTCCGGCGGCTGTTCCTGTTTGCGCTTCTCAGCGAGGTGCCCTTTGATCTGGCGTTTTTCCGCACCCCCTTTCACTGGGCCGACCAGAACGTTTACTGGACGCTGGCACTGGGGGTACTGGCCATGGCAGGTCTCCGGCATTTTGAAAAAGAGGATGGCTCGGCCAGCTGGCAGGGCGTTCTGTGTGCCGCAGGCTGCATCCTGGCGGCATCGCTGGCCAATACCGATTACAACGGTGCCGGTGTCCTCATCATCTGCGCGCTGTACCTGACCCGGGCCGACCGCAAGCGGCAGTGCATCGTGGGGGCGGTGCTGTTTGCATTCGAGTTCACGGCGCCGCTGGCCTTTGTGCTGATCTGGTTCTATAACGGCCAGCGCGGCCGCTGCCCCAGGTGGGCCCAGTGGGCGTTCTACCTGTTCTACCCCGTGCATCTGCTGGTGCTTGGCTGCGTGACGAATTTGGTGCTGTAAAAGAACCGGACTTTTCCAAACGGAAAAGTCCGGTTCTTCTGTTTACCATGCAGGCGTATTCATTTCAATTGCTAGAAGCTGTTTGTAGTTGGCAGGAAAACCAATTCTTTCGATCTCAATAGAAGAAGCGTATCTGGTGATACAGCTGCAAAGCGAATCGTATAAAGCGATTTTGGATTCTCGCGTCGGTAGATTTCGGGTCAAAGCAAGGATGCCGGCAAATAGTGTGTCGCAGCGGACTTCCGGATGATTGCGGAGATATCCGCTGCCCAGCATCACGGAAGGATGTAAGGGGGTGTTGTACAGTCGTCTGCCATGGCTGCATTTGTTTCGCAAGACCGTTAGAACGTGCATATGGTTTTTCATGACCTTTGCGGTCTGACCACGCATTGCTGCGATCGTATCTTGTTCAGAGGTGTACATGGAAGCATAGAGCGAAGAAAGCGATGAAAATGAAAGCATTTCCACGATCACCCATAAAGGAAGGATGTCACCATAACATTTTTTGTGGTGCTGCACGACAAGGCTGTCGCTTCGCCGATCTTCTTCCTGTTTCAGAGATTCCATTACCTTGGCATAGAGTTCTTTCTGGTAAAAGTTTTCAGGATTATAGTGCCCGTTATAAGGCGGTTTTGTACATTTCACCATAGAAAATCCATTGGCGATGTGAGTCCGAAAACAGCCCTCTGCCTCGTCCAGAGCATTTCGGAGGATCCCGCGAAGTTCGGCGTCAAAACAATAAATGTTTTTGATCGTATCAAATGATGTGCCTTCGATGTAATCGTGCCCTGTTTTATCCCGGAATTGCAGCGCGTAGCCTGTCAGGCGATAATAGTTGACCCTTGACAGAAATGCAGCGGCGTCCTTCTTAGAAGATATTTGAACATGATGCTCGATCAATCTTGATACCTGATCTTCATAGGACAGAGGGGGCTTGAGGTCCATGGCGTTCTCCCTTAAACATCCAAAAAGTAAAGAAGGCCAGACTTTGAAAGTCTGGCCTTGGCCCCTGAAAAGCACGAAGCCCACAGGCAGCTCTGTTGCCTTTATTATATGCGATGTTGGGTGATTTTGCAAGAGAAAAATGAAATATGGTTTGACAAAAATGGAAAAAGCCCGGTGATTTCAATGAATCATCGAGCTTTTTCTTGGCGGAGTAGGAGGGATTTGAACCCTCGCGCCGTTGTTTAGACGACCTACGCCCTTAGCAGGGGCGCCTCTTCGGCCTCTTGAGTACTACTCCAGAGCAAAGTGTGTTGCACTTATTCAAAAAAATGGCGGAGAGAGTGGGATTCGAACCCACGGTGCGTTGCCGCACGGCAGTTTTCAAGACTGCTTCCTTAAACCACTCGGACATCTCTCCTCGTGGGCACTCGCACACGCCGTACCGAATGCCTATTTAATTTACCAGATTTCTACCGTTCTGTCAACCCTAAAATCAAAATTTCTGCGCTGCAGGCTGTATTTTGTGCGGTACGACAACTTTTCTTCGAGAAAAACGCGGGGATTCTCTTTACAAAAACACCCTTTTGTTGTATACTGAATCCAGAGAATACCTTACCAGAACGGTATGAGCAGAGGAGTGTTGAACAATGTCGTTTCCGGAGCTGTTACGGCAATGCCGCAAGCAAAAGCACATGAGTCAGGCGGAACTTGCATCCATCCTGGGGGTCACCCAGCAGGCCGTGGGCAAGTGGGAGAGCGGCAAAAGCTCCCCGGACCCCACCACTGTGGCAAAGCTGGCAGAGATCCTGGACACGACGGCAGACTATCTGCTGGGTCTGTTTGACCCCGCCGCAGAGGGCCAGACCGAAGAACGCTTTTTTGGCAGTTATGTGTACAGCCTGATCCCGGTGATCGGCACGGTCAAGGCCGGTTATGGCGCGCTGGCCTTTGAGGAAGATTACGGCAAGGAATATGCCCGGGTCAAAGACCCGTCCAGCTACTTCTACCTCGTGGTGCGCGGCGACAGCATGGAGCCCCGCATCCACGACGGCGACCTTGCACTGGTCCACCGGCAGGACACGCTGGAAAACGGTGATCTGGGCGTTTTGATCTACGGCGATGAGGGCGAAGGCACCCTGAAGCGCTATCTGCAGCGCGGCAACTGCGTGGTGCTGCAGCCCTTCAACCCGGCCTATAAAGAGATGGTCATCAAGGGCGAAGAACTGAACCGCCTGCACATTGCAGGCCGCGTGGTGGAAACAAAGGCAAAGTGGTAAGCTGGATGATGGGCTTCCCCATGGGGGAAGCCTTTTTTGTACCCGGAGGTGTATTTTGATGGAACAGTCCCTGATGGACAAGCTGACGATCCTGGCCGACAGCGCCAAGTACGATGTGGCCTGCACCTCCAGCGGCGCGTCCCGCACCGCCCGGGCCGGAAGCATTGGCAGCTGCTATGCTCCGGGGTGCTGCCATGCGTTTACCGCCGACGGCCGCTGTGTCAGCCTGCTGAAAGTCCTGATGACCAACTGCTGTTCCTTTGACTGCAGCTACTGCGTCAACCGCAAGTCCAACGATGTGCCCCGGGCGACCTTTTCGCCCCGGGAGCTGGCAGAGCTGACCATTGAGTTCTACCGCCGCAATTACATCGAGGGGCTGTTCCTCTCCAGTGCGGTGCTGGTGAGCCCCGACTATACCACCGAGCGGATGCTGGCGGTGCTGCGGCTGCTGCGGGGCGAATACCGTTTTGGCGGCTATATCCATGCCAAGGCCATTCCGGGCACCAGCCCGGAGCTGCTGGAACAGCTGGGCTATCTGGCCGACCGCCTGAGCGTGAACATTGAGCTGCCCAGTGAGCGCAGCCTGAACCTGCTGGCACCGGACAAGGGCCGGCACTCCATCTTCCGGCCCATGAAGCAGATCGCGGTGGAGGGGGCCGCCAACCGGGAGGAAGTCTCCCTTTACCGCAAGGCCCCGAAGTTTGCCCCGGCGGGCCAAAGCACCCAGATGATCGTGGGGGCTTCGCCGGAGACGGATCATCACATCCTGCAATTAACGGAAGGATTATACAATAAGTATCATCTGAAACGGGTGTTCTACTCCGCCTACATCCCCGTGACCAAGGATACCCGCCTGCCTGCGCTGGACACCAAGCCTCCCCTGCTGCGGGAACACCGGCTTTATCAGGCGGACTGGCTGCTCCGCTTTTATGAGTTCAAGGCGGACGAACTGCTGGACGAGGACAACCCCAACTTCAACCCCTATCTGGACCCCAAGTGCAACTGGGCCGTGCAGCACTATGGGCTGTTCCCGGTGGACGTGAACCGGGCACCCTTTGAGATGCTGCTGCGGGTGCCGGGCATCGGCCCCAAAAGCGCCCGGCGCATCTGGCATGCCCGCAAGCAGGCGTCGCTGGGGCTGGACGAGCTGAAGCGGATGGGCGTTGTGCTGAAGCGGGCGCAGTATTTTATCACCTGCCGGGGCTTTGCGGGGGCCCACCCGGGCCGCGGCAGTGCCGGACGGGAGCGCATTACCCGCGCCCTCATCGACCCCAATGTGTTCAGCGGCGGTGTGGAGCAGCTGAGCATGTTCACCCCGCCTGCCGTGGACCGGCTGGTGGAGCAGGGGGTACCGCCCCGTGCAGCCCAGCGGATGATCCGGGAGGAGGCAGTGCAATGTCTGGCCAGAGCCCTGTGACCCCGGCCCGGAAGCTCCACGACGCCGATGTGGTCTACCTCTACGACGGCAGCTTTGAGGGCTTTCTCTGCTGCGTGTTCGAGAGCTTTGCCCTGCACGAGCTGCCCTTTGCAGTCTGGACGCCGGAGCGGGAGACTTCCACCCTCTACCCGGTCAAAGAGATCCCCACCGACCATGCAAAGGCCCAGCGGGTGTTTGCCAGCTTCCGTGCCAAATTGGGCGAGGAGACCGAATATCTGGTCACCCGGGATTTTCTTTCCGGCCGGGAGGACAAGGAGCTGCGGCTCATCCGGTTTCTGCATCTGGCCTTTGCACTGGGCCCGGGCACGGTCAAGCGGGCAGGCCACCCGGAAGTGGCCCCGCTCTACGAGATGAAAAAGAGTCTGGACTGGGAGGTGGACAAGTTTCAGGGCTTTGTCCGCTTTCAGGAACACGATGGGATGCTGGGGGCGGTCATCCACCCCAAAAACTACATCCTCCCCCTGCTGCGGGGGCACTTCTGCTCCCGGTTTCCGGAAGAAAATTTTATGATCTACGATGCGGTGCATCAGGCGGTGCTGCTCTACCAGAACCACAAGGCACAGCTGCTGGAACTGGCCGAGCCGCTGGAGCTGCCCCCGCCCGATGAAAAGGAGCGGCAGTTTCAGGACCTGTGGCGGCAGTTCTACAAAACGCTGGAGATCCAGTCCCGCCACAACGAAAAATGCCGCATGACCCACTGCCCCAAGCGGTTCTGGGCCGATATGACAGAGATGCAGGACGCCTGACTCAGCTCTGGGGCTCCTCGTTTGCCAGCGCGCTCTCCACGCTCTTGAGCAGGTCTTCCGCCGAGATGCCGTACAGCTTTGCCAGTGCCACCAGATTGGAAGTGTTCGGCTCGGAAGTGCCGTTCTCCCACTTGGACACGGCCTGACGGCTGACGCCGATGCTCTCGGCCACAAATTCCTGGGTCATTTTGCAGCGGGTACGGTTTTCCTTGAGCAGCTCGGAAAGGGATTTGCGCACGATGCGCACCTCCGGCGTGAGCTTGGGCGGCTTTTCCAGATTGCGGGCAATGCGCCAGAGCAGATAGATGGCCGCCACAATGGCAATGGGGATCAGCACCCGGGTCAGAATATCCATAGAGCGGTAGAACTTTTCCAGTCGGAGCGCCCTTTGGATATAAGCGTGTACCTGTTCCTGGGTGGCTTCCCTCGATTCGGACTCCACGACCTTGAGCAGGGCAAAAGCGGTTCGGTTCAGCAGGTTCCTCATAGCGGTTTCCTCCTTTGGAGATGGGATAAGGGGCTTTTGTTGGCCTTATGATAGCAGAAAACCCCGGTTGCGTCCACCAACCTGCGTGTAAACTCTGGTTGCGGGGGCAGTTTTGGCCAGTTTTGCAGGGCTTCAAGCCTGTGAACGGTATGAAAGAACTTGACATTTTCAAAAGCGTACGCTATGATGTACATAAAGGGAGGCGGAGCTTTATGACAACGACGAACATCACAAATTTCCGCAAAAACGCATTTCAGTATGTGGAGCAGACGGTCAAATACAATGAGCCGCTGAACATCTGCACCAAGGAAGGGAACGCGGTGCTGTTGTCGGAGGAAGATTACAGCGGTATTATGGAGACGCTGTATCTGGTATCCATGCCGGGAATGCGGGAAAAGCTGATGGAAGGCATGGCGGAGCCGCTGTCTGACTGCGTGGACGAAACGGCGGTGGAGTGGTAAATGTATAAGATCGTCTACACCAAAACTGCGGCAAAGGATGTGCCGAAGCTGAAGTCGGCACATCTGGCCGAAAAAGCAAAGCAGCTGATCGAAGTGCTGCGGCAGGATCCATTCCGGAATCCGCCGCCGTATGAAAAGCTGGTGGGCGATTTGAATGGTGCATACAGCCGCAGGATCAATGTTCAGCACCGGCTGGTATATCAGGTTTATGAAGAAGAACAGACGGTAAAAATTCTGAGCTTATGGACACACTATGAGCGGTAAACGCCGCTGAGGGCATCAAAGCAGATGGAAGTGCCTTTTTTACAGGAAATTGTAAAAATCAGGGCCAAATTTACAAAAAGGTTGCATCTGCGGCGTTGAAACCCGCAAAACCTATGATATACTATAAGGGATCTCCGGCAGCATCTGCCGAACACAACCCCGCAACGGGGCCTGATTAGAAGGAGCATTGGAACATTATGGTTCGCATTACTATGGAAGACGGCGGCATCATCGACATTGAGCTGAATGAGGAAGTCGCCCCCATCACCTGTGAGAATTTCAAGAAGCTGGTCAGCGAGGGCTTTTACAACGGCCTGACCTTCCACCGTGTCATCCCCGGCTTTATGATCCAGGGCGGCTGCCCGCTGGGCAACGGCACCGGCGGCCCGGGCTGGAATATCAAGGGCGAGTTTGCCGCCAACGGCGTCAACAACCCCCTCAAGCACACCCGCGGCGTCATCAGCATGGCCCGCAGCATGAACCCCAACAGCGCCGGCAGCCAGTTCTTCATCATGCACCAGGATGCCCCCCATCTGGACGGCCAGTATGCCGCTTTCGGCAAGGTGGTCTCCGGCATGGATGTTGTGGACAAGATCGCTTCCGTCCGTACCGACTGGAACGATAAGCCCACCACCCCCGTCAAGATGAAGACCGTTGAGCTGATCGAAGGCTGATCTTCTGAACGCAAGGCCCCGCACCTCCCTTTGTCCGGAGGTGCGGGGCTTTTTGTCTGCCGGAAGCCGTAAAAAATCGTGTTTTTTCCGCACGATATTCAGAGAAATGCTCCCCCTTCTTGCACCGGGGGCAAAAATGTGTTAAGGTGGGAACAGATCAATTCTGAGAGAAGGAGTACCACTATGAAATACGATTTCACCTCCATCATCGACCGCCACGGCAAGGACGCCATTGCCGTGGACGGCCTTGGCACCGGCTTTGCCCCCACCGCCCCCAAGGAAGGTTTTGATGCCATTCCCATGTGGGTGGCGGACATGAACTTCCCCACCGTGCCCACCATCCAGCAGGCCATCATTGAGCGCGCCCAGCACCCGGCCTTTGGTTATTTCAGCGCCACCGACGAATATTTTGATTCCATCATCCGCTGGCACGAACAGCGCAACGGCGTCACCGGCCTGACCAAAGAGGCCATCGGCTATGAGAACGGCGTTCTGGGCGGCGTGATCAGCGCCCTGAACTGCGTCTGCTCCCGGGGCGATAAGGTGCTTGTCCACAGCCCCACCTACATCGGCTTTACCATGAGCCTGAAGAACAACGGCTATGAGGCCGTTCACTCTCCCCTCGTCAAGGATGAGAACGGCGTGTGGCGGATGGACTTTGAGGACATGGAAAAGCACCTGAAAGAGGAGCATATCCATGCCGCCATCCTCTGCAACCCCCACAACCCCTGCGGCCGCGTGTGGGAGCGCTGGGAGCTGGAAAAGGCCATGGAGCTGTACAAAAAGTACGATGTCTATGTGGTCTCGGACGAGATCTGGTCCGACATCATCCTCTCCGGCCACAAGCACACCCCCACCCAGTCGGTCAGCGAGGATGCCCGGATGCGCACAGCTGCCTTCTATGCCCCCAGCAAGACCTTCAATCTGGCGGGCCTTGTGGGCAGCTACCACATCATCTACAACAACTGGTGGCGCGACCGGATCAGCAAGGAGTCCAGCCTGAACCACTACAACATGATGAACGTGCTGTCCATGCACGCCCTGATCGGTGCCTACAAGCCCGAGGGCTACGAGTGGACAGACGAGCTGTGCCAGGTGCTGAGCGGCAATGTCGATTTTGCCTGCGACTACATCGCACAGCATTTTGAGGGCGTGACGGTCTCCAAGCCGCAGGGCACCTATATGCTGTTTGTGGACTGCACCGACTGGTGCAAGGCCCACGGAAAGACCATTGAGGATGTGGAAAAAGCCTGCTGGGATGTGGGCGTTGCCGTGCAGGACGGCAAGATGTTCTTTGGCCCCTGCCACCTGCGGATGAATCTGGCTTCTCCCCGCTCCCGCATCGAGGAAGCCTTCCGCCGGATGGATCAATACGTATTCAACGCATAAATAAAACAAAAAGGGCTGTTGCCGGCCCTCTCCGTCAGTGCTTTGCACTGCCACCTCTCCCGAAGGGAGAGGCAATTGCGGCTTTTCGGAAAAGCTGATAAAACCAGAAACTTTTCCGAGTGGCTGCATTGGCTCCCCCTTTGGGGGAGCTGGCGAGCGCAGCGAGACTGAGAGGGCTGCAACAGCCTTATTATTTTTACTCAAAAATCTCCCAGCAGCAGATAATACAGCACCTCGACCACCAGCACCGCAGAGAGCTGGGAGGGCTGGATGTCCCGGTTGGCAATGCGCTGGAGACGGTTGGAGGCCAGCAGGGTGTAGTCGGCCAGAGCGGCCAGCGGAGAGCGCTTGTCGCAGGTGATCAGGATCACGGAAGCGCCCTTGCGCCGGGCGGCCTTGGCGGCGTTTTCCAGCAGCTCGCTCCGGCCGGTGCTGGAGATCAGCAGCAGCGCATCCTTTGGGGTGAGCGCCGCCGAGAACGCCTGCACCTTTTCCGGCACGGGACTGGACATGCACCGCTTGCCCAGACATCCCAGCTTGAGCGAGGCATCCATGGCCACGGGCAGGCTGGTGCCAGTGGCCTCGATCTCAATGATCTCGGCGCTGCGCAGGATGGAAAGCACCTGCTTGAGCTGGGAGAGCCCAAGGGCCTGAATGGTGGCCTGCACTTCTTCCTGACGGTTGCTCTGCAGGTCCCGCAATGCCTGCTGCAGCGGATCATCGGCCGAAGCTTTGCGTTCTTCGGCGTCCTGCTGCTCCATCACATCCCGCGCAAGCTCCAGTTGGAATGTTCGATAATTTTCGTAGCCAAGTTTGTGGCAGAGACGCGTGACGGTGGCCTCCGAAGAATGGCTTGCCCTGGCAAGTTCCGCAGAGGTAACGACCGATGCCCGCTTTACATCTGCAAGGATGCAGTCCGCAATGCGCCGTTCGGCGCTGTAAAGCTGAATGCCGGAACACAGCTGCGTGATCACGCTTCCCGGGGATTCATTCATAGCAATACCTCCTGTCTGTGCTGTGCATTGGGCACAACATACAGTATTCTAGGAGTAGTGTACCAGTTTTCTGGTAAAAAATCAATCGAATCTGGCAAAGATTTACAGAAAATCCGGGGAGCCTGTGGGTTTTCCATCCGGTGCGCCACGCAAAAAGCCCTCGTGCCGCAGTCGGCACGGGGGCAGAGCTTTTGAAAAGAGATCAGCAGCCTTCTTTTTCGGCCAGCTTGCGGCCCATCAGAACGCCCATGACGGAAGCCATCATCAGGCCGCGGGTCCAGCCGGAGGAATCGCCCAGGCAGTGCAGGCCCTTGATGTTGGTGTCCAGATTTTCGTCCATTTTGACTTTGTTGGAGTAGAACTTCAGCTCCGGGCTGTACAGCAGGGTCTCGTTGGCGGCAAAGCCGGGCACCACCATGTCCAGCATCTTGATGAACTCGATGATGTTGGTCATGGCGCGGTAGGGCATGGCAGCGGTGATATCACCGGCCACAGCGTCCTTCAGGGTGGGCTTGACGTTGGACTGCGCCAGCTCCTTGGGCCAGGTGCGCTTGCCGTCCAGGATGTCGCCGTAGCGCTGCACCATGATGTGGCCTGCACCCAGCATGTTGGTCAGCTCACCCACCTTCTGGGCGTAGGCAATGGGCTGGTTGAAGGGCTCGGTGAAGTTGTGGGAGACCAGAATGGCAAGGTTGGTGTTCTCACTCTTTTTCTCCTTGAAGCTGTGGCCGTTGACCACAGCAAGGTCGTTGTCGTAGTTTTCCTGCGCCACAAAGCCGCCGGGGTTCTGGCAGAAGGTGCGCACCTTGTTCTTCCAGGGCTTGGGGTAGCCGATGAGCTTGGACTCATACAGCACCTTGTTCACCTTTTCCATGACTTCGTTGCGGCATTCCACACGTACGCCGATATCCACGGTGCCGGGCTTGTGGGCAATGTGATGCTCGGCGCAGATCTTTTCCAGCCAGTCGGCGCCGCGGCGGCCGGTGCCGATGACCACGGTATCGGCGTAAACGGCCTGGGCTTCCTCGTCCTTGGGGCCCTTGAGCAGAACGCCCTTGCACTCCTCGTTTTCCAGGATGATGTTCTCGCACTCGGTGCTGAACAGCATCTCCACGCCATTGTCGGCCAGATAGTTCTGGATGGCCAGATACAGCTGCTGGGCCTTCTCGGTGCCCAAGTGGCGGATGGGGCAGTCCACCAGCTTCAGGCCGGCGTGGATGGCGTTCTTGCGGATCTCCTTGATGTCCTCGCCGGTGTAGATGCCCTCCACATGGGGGTCGGCGCCGAACTCCAGATAGATCTTGTCGGTGTAGTTGATGAGTTCCTGTGCAAACTCCTCGCCGATCAGGCTGGGCAGGTCGCCGCCCACCTCATAGGAGAGGCTCAGCTTGCCGTCCGAGAAAGCGCCTGCACCGGAGAAGCCGGTGGTGATGGCGCAGGTGGGGCGGCAGTTGACGCAGTGGCCCAGCTCTGCCTTGGGGCAGTGGCGCTTTTCCACCGGCTTGCCCTTTTCCACCAGCAGGATCTTCTTTTTGCTGCCGTGGCGCAGCAGCTCCACAGCCGTAAAGATGCCGGCCGGGCCGGCACCCACAATGATCAGGTCGTATTTTTCCATAGTTGTTGATTTCCCTTGTTATTAGATTTAGAATACTCTCTTTTGGAAGCGTCCTCACCCTCTCAGGCCGCTTCGCGTCCAGCTCCCCCAAAGGGGGAGCCTATGCAGTCTCGCGGACAGCAGGTGCTGCCCGTTGAAGTGCAATTGCCTCTCCCTTTGGGAGAGGTGGCTGCGCGTCAGCGCTGACGGAGAGGGTGAGCCCGTTAACCGTTGTCTTCGCTCTCCTGCTCCACCTCGGCGCTCTCGTCCACATGGTCCAGCTCCACGGCGGTGGCCTCCACGTCGGCGTGGGCCACCTCAGGCGCGATCACGCCGTCGCCGTTCAGGTCTTTGCCGGTGAGGTGTTCCAGCATGGACTGGGTCTCCGGGTGGAGCTTGGCAAAGCGCCGCATGGCCACCAGGGTGTACAGGGCGCTGAGCAGGTTGATGGCGCCCTCAATGATGAGGATGACGCCAATGGCCATCACCAGCGTTTCCATGGTGCCAAAGGGGTTCAGGATCATGACGACGCCCAGCACCACGCTCAGCACCGGCAGCAGCAGGAAGCCCTTCCAGCTGGCATACTCGCAGCGGCGCAGCTCCAGCGCGTTCTGGATGCGGCCCAGGCTGTCGAAGATGACGAACAGGCCGAACACGATGGGCAGGATGCGCACCACGATGTCGCTGCGGAAGATCAGGAACGCGCCCAGACCCAGGCAGACAAGGCCGGAGATCAGGGTGAGCTGACTCTGGAAGACGCCGCGTTCTGCCACAAAGTAGCGCACCAGCTGCACCGCAGCACAGGCCAGAACCACGCCGCCCAGCGCATAGCAGACCACGTTGAGGGCGGTGCCGGGCACCATAAGCAGGAAAATGCCCAGGCCCAGATACAGCACACTCATCAGGATCAGGTTCCATTTCAACTTCTTTCCCATAAACGGTCACGTTCCTTTCTCAGCCCGGAGAGGGATCTCCGGCTTACTGTGCGGCAGAAGCCTTGTTGTACATGGGCTCAATGATCTTCTTGTCCAGCCGGGCAAAGAAGACAAAGCTCAGGGTCACGCTGACCAGCTCTGCAATGACGAACGACCACCAGACCATGTTGACGTTGCCGCTCAGGGAGAGCAGGTAGGCAGCGGGCAGCAGCACCACCAGCTGGCGGCAGATGGAGATGATCAGGCTGAACATTCCGTTGCCCAGCGCCTGGAAGGTGGAGGACAGGATGATGCTCATGCCGGCCAGCAGGAAGTGGAAGCAGATGATGCGCAAAGCCGGCACACCCATGGACAGCATGGCGTCGCTGGCGGCAAACAGGCCCAGCAGCTTGTCAGGGGCAAACTGGAACAGCAAAAAGCCGATCAGCATAATGCCCTCGGCATAAGCCATGGCACACTTGATGGTCTTTTTTACGCGGTCGGGGTTGCGGGCACCGTAGTTGTAGCCGATGATGGGCACCATGCCGTTGTTCATGCCGAAGATGGGCATGAACACGAAGCTCTGCAGCTTGAAGTAGACGCCGAACACGGCAACTGCGGTGGCAGAGAAGGTCATCAGGATGCGGTTCATGAAGAAGGTCATCACGCTGCCCACGCACTGCATGGCAATGCTGGGCAGGCCCACGATGTAGATGCGCTTGATGGCCTCGGCGCTGGGGCGGAAGCCCTTGAAGTCCAGCTGGATGTCCGGGTTCTTCTTGAGGTTGAAGAAGAAGGAAACGCCGGCACCGCAGAACTGGCCGATGACGGTGGCAACGGCAGCGCCGGTGGTGCCGGACAGGGCCTCGCCGCAGTAGCCAAAGATGAAGATGGGGTCCAGGATGATGTTGACGATGGCGCCCACCAGCTGGCTGATCATGCTCAGGTTGGTGCGGCTGGTCGCGGCCAGCAGTTTTTCGTTCATCACCTGCATAAACATGCCAAAGCTCAGCACGCAGCACACGGTCAGGTAGCGGATGCCCTGCTGGGCAATGTCGGCATCGCTGGTCTGGGCATAGAAATAGGGCTTGACCACGGTCAGGCCGATGACCAGGAAGACCAGATAGCTGCACAGGGCCAGGAACAGGCCGTTCTCAGCGGTCTTGTTGGCGCGGTACTGGTCTTTTTCGCCCAGGCTCTTGGAGAGCAGGGCGTTGACGCCCACGCCGGTGCCGATGCCCACGGCGAACATGACGCTTTGCAGCGAGTAGGCCAGGGAAACGGCGGTCAGGGCGCTCTCGCTGACGTGGGAGACGAAGATGGAGTCCACTACGTTGTACAGTGCCTGCACCAGCATGGATACCATCATCGGCACGCTCAGCTTGATCAGCAGCGGGTTGATGGCCATGGTGCCCATGATGTTTTCCTGTTCAGGAAGGGTCGTTTGCTTGTTTTCCACGATTTCTCCTTTTTGACATTGAATGATAGATGGCTGGATGACATTTATGCTTGAACGGGGGTGGCAGATACCCCGCCCCTCTTGCGGTGCCCAGCGATCGCTTCGTGCTGTAAACAGCACTCGCGCTTCGCTGACCGCTGCGCCAACGGCTCCTCCCGTCCTCCGCCACTGGCGGCGGTCGTCGCCGTTGCCCAAAACGTGGGCAGGGCACTTGCGCACCCTACCCACGAAGCATCATTGTTTTTTGAGCCTTGCGGCTCAGGCGGCCTTTACTCGGCCAGGGTCTTCTCCTTGGCGGCAACTGCGTCCAGGATCATCTTGACGCAGGTCTCGCGGCCCAGGGCAGCGTTGATGGCCAGATCGTAGTTGTGGGCGTCGCCCCAGCGGTTCTGGGTGTAGTAATTGTAGTAGGCAGCACGGTTGCGGTCGGTCTTTTCGATCTCCTCCTTGATGCCCTTTTCGTCGTGGGCCTTGACCAGCGGATCGGTCTTGGCCAGCTCACGGCGCCACTCCACGGGTGCATAGATGAACACCCGCAGCACATCCTTGCGCTCCCGCAGCACGTAATCGCCGCAGCGGCCCAGGATGACACAGGGGCCTTCCTCTGCCAGCTGCTTGATGATCCGGCTCTGCAGGATGAACACCTGATCGCCCAGCGGCAGCTCGTTGCCCATGGTGTACAGGCTGTACAGCAGGCTGTGGGTATGCCGCTTTTCGCTGGCGGCCACAGCCTCCTCCGACAGGCCGGAGTGTTTGGCGGCCATGGTGATCAGTTCCTTGTCGTAGAGCTTGATGCCCAGTGCGTTTGCAACATCCTCTGCAATGTAGTTGCCGCCGGTGCAGTACTCACGGCCAATGGTCACGATCGTTTTTGCCATAATGTGTTCCTCCTATGTTGTGGTTTTATCCCGAAAAGCGCTTGGATCCTTCCGGCTCACTGGCCGGGCTGTCCGGTGCTTGGGTCATTTTGCAGGGCAGCGGGTGCTGCCGGTTT
>CAVDVT010000010.1:14213-15357 GCA_963612415.1 bacterium
CAGGCAGGCGGACTTCCGCTACCCGCATCCGTCCGGTCTGGTCCACGGCATAAACGCTGCAGCGGCCGCCCTCGGCCAGCTGCTCCGGCGGGAACAGCACCCCGCCCTCCGGGGTGCGCTCCATCCGGCGGAACGTCCGGTGGGCCGTGGTGGCGTGGGCCACGCCGTCGTGGACGGCATAGGCCAGCCAGCCGGAAAAATCTTCCGGCAGGGGGTCGCGCTGTCCACGCTGCTCAAAGAAGTAGCTGCCGTCCTCGGTGCGGGCAAGGTCGCACCGCACCCGGTTAGGCAGATCGGTGCGCAGTTCCCGGCGCTTGGGGCGCAGGGCAATGGCCCGTCCCGTGAAATAGCGCATGAAGTCAGAGAGCGCCATGGTACAGTTCACAGCACCATCGGTGTCGGCGGTGGGGTCGTTCAGCAGCACGTAATCGGCCAGAACGGCGTCGTCGTGCCCGAAGCCCCGCAGGCCCATCCAGACCCCCACGGGGTCGCGCTGGCCCCGCACCCGGCGTTCCACCCGCACTGCCACGGGGCAGTCGTCGTGGATCTGGGTGCGTAGGTCTTCCAGGTCCATCCAGGCCTGCCAGCAGGGGTAGCCGCAGCAACCTGCGGCGGCCGCTGCAAAGGCGGCGTTGCCGGTGGAGCTGTTGGAATTGTCCTCCATGGCGTAGGCCACTTCTTCGGGCAGGATATCCTCGCCGCTGCGGTTCATCAGAGCCGCCATAACAAGGGGCAGGTCCATCTCCCGGCCAAAGCTGGGATCGTGGGCCGAAAGACAGTATTCCGGCAGGTAGAGCTTCCGGTTCAGGGGATGGCCGGTGTGCTTTTCCCAGGTCATGGGGCGCACGGCAGCTGCCAGCAGCCGCACGGCCGGGGTGGCTTTGTCATCGTTGGTGGAAAGGTTGACCTGCAGCTGGATGCCGGTGCCGCCGCCCGGGGTGGCCACCGTCACGGTGTCCCCCATCAGGAAAACAAGGCCGTCGTCGCTCTGGGCATTGACGCTGCGGCGGGGATAATCCGGCGCCCACTTGCCAAAGCTCATCCAGCCGGTCCACGCATTTCCGGCATACACCCGGCAGCGCACTTCCACCATGGTGTTGTGGGGGGCGCTGGCGTTCCAGCTGACGTTCAGGTTGCAGAATGC
>CAVDVT010000011.1:0-14885 GCA_963612415.1 bacterium
CTGGCCCTTTTCGCTGCCGCGCAGGTACAGGGTGTACAGACCCTCCTGCTCGTTCATCCAGTCGGCCATCTGGGGGAAGTTGCCAATGGGCTGCACCAGCTTGACCTTGCCGTTGTAGCCAGCCTTCTCGTTGGCGATATCATAGAAATAGTCCACGAAGGCGCGCAGGAAGTTGCCCTCGCCGAACTGCATGACCTTGACGGGGGCATCCTTCAGGATGTAGCCGTTGTAGCCAGTTTCAGCCAAAACCTTGTAGTTCAAAGTTTCCATAACGTTTGTTCTCCTTTTAGTGTTGCTTTGCTTTTGTCCGGGGTGCCGTCTGCGCCCCGCTCTCTGCTCCTATTGTATGCTGTTGTATACAAAGAAGTCAAGTGGTTTTTGCCATATTTTCAGGCCAAAACCGGCTATTTTTATAAATTCCAGCGTTTTTTACAAGTAAAAGTCTGAAAATTTGTCAATTTTTCAGTTGTATACAATAACATTTTCCGCTATACTAAGGGTAGGCTCGGCCCATCCGCGCGGGTGGGTCAAATCTACCCGAATAACTGATATATTAATGTATAAGTGATATATCAGACAAACGATCAGAAAAGGAGTAATCGACCCATGAAAGCATTTATGGATAAGGACTTCATGCTCCAGTCTGCTACGGCACAGCACCTGTATCATGACTACGCAGCTGCAATGCCCATCTGCGACTATCACTGCCACATCCCTCCCCGCGAGATCTACGAGAACCGCCGCTTTGAGAACATTGCTCAGGTCTGGCTGGGCGGCCAGAACCCCGACGGCAGCTACTTTGGCGACCACTACAAGTGGCGCGTGATGCGCTCCAACGGTGTGCCCGAGGAGTACATCACCGGCAACAAGCCCGACCGCGAGCGTTTCCAGAAGTTTGCCGAGGCTCTGCCCATGGCCATTGGCAACCCCATGTACCACTGGACCAACCTGGAGCTGCACACCTTCTTTGGTTATGACGGCGTGCTGAACGGCGACACCGCTGAGGAAGTGTGGAACCTGTGCAACGAGAAGCTGCAGAACGATCCCAAGCTGACCGTGCGCGGCCTGATCGAGCAGTCCAATGTTGCTTTCATCGGCACCACCGATGACCCCATCGACAGCCTGGAGTGGCACAAGAAGATCAAGGAAGATCCCACCATCAAGTTCACCGTGGCTCCTTCCTTCCGCCCCGACAAGGCCATCAACATCCAGAAGCCCGGCTTTGTGGAGTACATGGGCAAGCTGGCTGAAGTGGTTGGCAAAGAGAAGCTGGAGTGCATCAACTGCGTTACCGATGCTCTGACCAAGCGCATCGAGTTCTTTGCTGAGATGGGCTGCCGCGCTTCTGACCACGGCCTGGACTACGTGCCCTACCGTGAGGCCACCAAGGAAGAAGTCAACGCCATCTACCAGAAGGCTATGGCTGGCGAGGCTGTGACCGTTGAGGAAGCTGAGAAGTACCAGACCTACATCCTGATCCACCTGGGCAAGCAGTATCACCGCCTGAACATCGCCATGCAGATCCACTACAACTGCCTGCGCGGCGTCAACCGCAAGATGAACAGCCTGCTGGGCCCCGACACCGGCTTTGATATGATCAACACTGCCACCTGCGGCGGCGAGATCGCAAGCCTGCTGAGCGCCCTGAACGACACCGACGAGTGCCCCAAGACCATCATCTACAGCCTGAACCCCGCCGACAACGCTCAGATCGGCACCATTCTGGGCTGCTTCCAGAACAGCGAAGTTCCGGGCAAGATCCAGCACGGTTCCGCATGGTGGTTCAATGACCACAAGGTGGGCATGGAAGACCAGATGAAGAGCCTGGCCAACCTGGGCCTGCTGGGCAACTTTGTCGGCATGCTGACCGACAGCCGCAGCTTCCTGAGCTACACCCGCCACGACTACTTCCGCCGCATCCTGTGCAACGTGATCGGCCAGTGGGTCGAGGACGGCGAGTATCCCAACGATGAGAAGGCTCTGGAGAAGATCATCAAGGGCATCTGCTTCGACAACGCAAAGCGTTACTTTGCACTGTAACCTCTCTGAAGCTTTGAAAGGGTTCCGCGCATTCGCGCGGGACCCTTTCTTTTACACAATTTTCTCTGCAAATAACAACAATCCTTGTCGGATATTGCCGTTGCGCCGGGGAGGCTTTTGGTCTATACTTTTGACTTAGCTGTTACAGACAAGGGGGATTTTTTACGGAATATCTGTTTCAATTTGCGCGCATCCTCGCGTTTTGTTTTCTGGGCGAGGTCTGCCACGCGGTGCTGCCGCTGCCGGTGCCGGCCAGCGTATACGGGCTGGTGCTGCTGCTGTTGGCCCTGAACTTCAAGCTGGTGAAGCTGGAGCAGGTCAAGGAAGTGGGCCTGTTCCTCACCGGCATCTTCCCGCTGCTGTTCGTGCCTGCGGCGGCCGGTGTCATGGAGCTGTGGGCCGAGATGGGCGATATGCTGCTGCCCATCCTCATTGCCATCATCCCGGTCACGGTGCTGGTCATGGTGAGCGCAGGCAAGACCACCCAGGCGCTGACGGCGCGCCGCAAGGCAGACAAGGAGGCCGACCATGACTGAACTGCTGAACGGATTCCTCTCGGGCTCGGCCGCATGGGGCGTGCTGCTGACGCTGGCCGCCTTTGCGCTGGGTACCCTGATCAACCGGGTCACCGGCAAGGCATTCTTCAACCCGCTGCTGCTGGGTGCCATCTTTGTCATCATTTTCCTGTCGGTGTGCGGCATCCCCTACGCTGACTACAAGGCCAGCGCCGCCCCGGTGAACTACCTGCTGCTGCCTGCCACCGTAGCTCTGGCCATTCCCCTGTATGAAAAGCTGGATCTGCTCAAGCGGAACGCCGCCGCCATCATCGCGGGCATCTCGGTGGGCACACTGGTCAGCCTGGGCAGCGCACTGGCGCTGGCACTGGCGCTGGACCTGACCCACGAGCAGTACGCCACCCTGCTGCCCAAGTCGGTCACCACCGCCATCAGCATGGATGTGGCCGCCGAGCTGGGCGGCATTGCGGCCCTGACGGGTGCCATCGTCATCCTGACCGGCATTGCGGGCAACCTTCTGGCCGAAACGGTCTGCAAGGTGTTCCACATCACCGACCCCATTGCCAAGGGCGTGGGCATCGGCACTTCGGCCCACGCCGTGGGCACCAGCAAGGCTTTGCAGATGGGCGAAGTGGAAGGCGCCATGAGCGGCCTTTCCATCGCTGTGGCCGGTGTCCTTACCGCCGTGCTGTGCCCCCTGTTTGTAAATCTGATCGACTAACGTCATGTACAAAGCCCCCGGCCATTTGGCCGGGGGCTTTGTCTGTCTATGCGGCTCAAGCCGCTTTTTCTTTTCTCAGGATGCGCGTTACCATGAACACACAGTAGCACAGGGCCAGACCCCATGCCAGAGGGTTGGAGATGCAGATGCCGAAGTAGCCCAGGCTGTGGACAGCAAGCCAGCCGCCGACGGCGCGGCCAATCAATTCGCCCACGCCGGAGATGACAGCCTGTACACTGTAGCCCATGCCCTGCAGGGTGTAGCGGAAGATCATCAAGAAGCCCAACAGGATGAACAGCACGCTGATGACGGTCAGGTACTCCACCGCACCGTTGAAGATGGCCGGGTCGGCGTCGCCCAGCACAAGGCCCACGGCCCAGCGCTTGACAAGGAAGACCGCCACCCACGCAAAGACACAGTAGACGATCTGGATGATGCAGCCGTCCCGGATGCCCTGTTTGACGCGGTCGGTGCGGCGGGCACCGTGGTTCTGGCCCACATAGGTAGCCATGGCCATGCCCACGCTCTCCATGGGCAGGGTGAACATCTGACGGATCTTTTCGCCAGCCGTCTGGGCCGCCACGGCCACGCTGCCCAGCTGGTTGATCGCGTCCTGCATAATGACCGCGCCGATGGCCGACACCGAGTACTCAAAGCCCATGGGAAAGCCAATATAAGCCAGCCGCCCGCAGTGCTTTGCCGAGAGGACACAGTTTTCTTTTGTGAAATGGATGCCCTCCACCTTTGTGAAGAACCACCAGGTACAGAGCAGACCGCTGACCAGCTGGCTGATGACGGTGGCAATGGCTGCGCCCTCCACGCTCATGTTCAGCGGCACGATGAACAGCCAGTCCAGCCCGATGTTCAGAAAGCTGGACACCAGCAGGAAATAGAACGGGTGCTTCGAGTCGCCCAGACTGCGCAGGATGGTGGACGAGTAGTTGTAGAGTACCGTGGCCGGGATGCCCATGAAGATGATGCGGATATACCGCACCGCATAGTCCAGCATCTCCGCCGGGGTGTGGATGAGCTGGAGCAGCGGGGCTGCGATGAGGGTGGTGACGATGGTGAACACTACGCTCATCGCCACGCAGAGCGCCGCACCGTTGAACAGGTACTTGTGCAGGTTTTCGTTGTCCTTTGCGCCGAAGCTTTCCGCCACCGGGATGCCGAAGCCGTTGCAGGTGGCCAGCATGAAGCCGATGATCATGAAGTGGAGCGAGTAGGTAGTGCCCACCGCGCCCAGCGCGTCGGCACCGATGCAACGGCCCACAATGACGGTATCCGCAAAGCTGTACAGCTGCTGGAACAGGGTGCCCAGCACCAGCGGCAGGGCAAATTTCAAAATGCGGGTCAGCGGCCGACCCACGGTCAGGTCGGTGGTGCCGGAGCCCTTTTTCTTGGTTTCTTCCATGGATATTTGATTCCTCCAAGTTTGATTTGCTCTTAGGATACCACGGAAGCCTGCCGGATGGTTAGGCTTTTTTTATGGAAAACCCGGAGAATTTTTAGGATACAACTCACCACAGGGGCAGGGCGTTCACCGCATCTTCCAGCTCCAGCGCCTGTATGTGGGTCAGCTTTTTCGCGCTCTCCATCCGGTCCACCACCACAAGGGCCCGTTTGCGGGCAAGTTCCCCGTTGGCGGCATAGACCGAGGGGGCATTGGGCAGGCCCGCCAGCACCACGCACTCGGCGGCCGAAAGCTCCTGCGGCGTTTTGCCAAAGTAGCCCTGGGCGGCTTCGGCCACGCCGTAGCACTGGTTCCCGAAGTAGCTGCTGCCCGCGTACATCTCAAAGATCTGCTGTTTGGTGTAGTAATCCTCCATATCCCAGGCGGCAAAGATCTCCGCCGCCTTCCGGGCCATCTGCTTTTCCTGGGTGAACAGCTCATTCTTCACCAGCTGCTGGGTCAGGGTGCTGCCACCCTCGGCCAGCGAGCGGGTGCGCAGGTCGGTCCAGAGGGCCCGGACAATGGCCGCCGGGTCGATGCCGTGGTGCTTTTCAAACCGGCTGTCCTCCACGGCGATCACCGCGTCGATGTAGGTCTGGGGCAGCGTGTCGCAGGAGGCAAAGCCCGGCCGGGCGGAGATGTCTGCATACAGCCCCGTGATGGGCGTTGTCTGGATGGTGGTACGGTAAAGCTTCCACCCCTGCACCCCCAGCACGCTGCCAATGACCACCAGCACGAACAGTGCCGCCGCCAGCAGCCAGCTCAGCAGCCGCCCCACAAAGCGTTTCAGCATCTTCACTTCCCCCTTTTTCTCATTTACCGTTATCCTACCCGATTTCACAGGGGAATGCAAGTATCTTTTTTGTGAACGGCTCCCGCTGGCATAAAAAGACTCCCCGTCTTTGCCCGGTGCAAACCGGAACGGAGACGGGGAGTTCTGTTTTGCCGTTGGAAAGGCTCAGCCCTGGGGTTTGTACTGCAGCAGCTTTTCGGCTACCGTGCGGCTGAAGAACTGGACAAAGGGCCCAAGGCAGAAGGCGCACACCAGCGTGCCAAGGCCCACAAGGCCGCCCAGCAGCCAGCACAGCAGGGCGCAGACGGCATCGGTGAAGACGCGGCACCCGAAATACGGGAAGGGCGTGTAGTCCCGCAGGCCGAGGGAGAGGTAATCGTAGGGCGCAATGCCAAGGTCTGCGGTCTGGTAGAGCGAAACGCCCAGCGCCGTGACCGGCACGGCCACCACCAGCCAGAGCAGCTGCACCGGCATGGAACCGGCAGGCCCAAAGGCCGCAGAGATGGGGTCGTAGAAGGCCGTGACGATGTACCCCATGAAAATGCCGTTGATAAAGGTGCCAAGGCCGATGTACTTGCGGCCAAAGGCGACTTCCAGCAGGAAGAACAGGATGTTGATGCAGACATTTTCCAGCCCCAGCGACACGCCCAGCAGCTCGGAGATGCGCATGTTCAGGGCACTGATGGAATCGTTGCCCAGGTGGGACTGCTTGAACAGGGCAATGCCCAGTCCGATGATGATGATGCCCACCACCATGCCCAGCACCCGCCGGGCCGAGGGCCGCTCTTGATTCTTCATGTGGTCTTCCTCCAGTACTACCCCAAGATTCCAAACATTATTATAACTGTCTTAAAGTTCTAACCCAAGATTTTTATACGATGATATGTATTATATCATCTTGGGGTAGTATTTTTAGCAGTTCTACCCCAAAGCATTTTTCCTGTTTTTCTGCCCTTTCATCTTGGGTTAGAACTCTAACCCAAGGGTCATAGGCCTTAGAGTTCTACCCCAAGATGCTGCCCGATTTTAACTTTATCGAGCCCTTCGCCGATGACGATCAGCACTTCCTGACCGGCGGGGATGGGGGCTGCGGTCAGGCCGTCGGCGGTGGCGTTCAGTTCCACCCAGCCGCCTGCGTCCTGCACAAACCCCTTCACCCGCAGCACCCGGCCGCAGGCGGCATCCGTGAACAGGCCCGGGATGGCCGCTTCCAGCTGGCGGCGCGGGATGCCCGGCTCCAGAAAATAGGCCGAGCCAAAGGCATCGTGTTCATCAAAATGGAGCTTTTCGCAGCTGGCCTGCCGGTGGCCGCAGCGGTCCAGCGCCGCAAAGTCGGCGTCGGTCAGGGCTGCCCAGTCTTTGATGAAAAAGTCCTCCGGCGTCAGGGTGCGGCTGCACTTGCAGGCCGCAAAGGCCCGCTGCAGATGGCCGATGGCCCTTTGCTGCCGCTCCGGGCCGGCCAGCTGGCTGCGGGAGAGCAGGATGCGCCCGGCGTTGGCCGCCTCCGAGGCCAGGATGTAGTCTGCCTGAGGCGAAAGGTTCTCCGGCAGCAGGGCATCCACCACGGCGAACACATTGCCCAGCGTGTACCAGCGGTCCAGCGGGTCGTCCCGCAGCACATCAAAAAATTCGTCCACATCAAAGATGCCGCTGGGCTCCACCAGCACCCGGTCAAAGCCGCGCATGGCCATGGAGATGAGCTTGGTGCGCATCCGGCGCTGGTGGGTGTCGCAGTCGCACCCGCCGCTGATGGTCTCGATCTCGCAGTGCGGGCCCAGCAGGTCCTGCACCAGCATGGCGTCCACATTCACGGCGCCAAAGTCGTTTTCCAGAATGCAGATCTGGTGCCCCTGCCCCGCCAGATACGCGGCATACCGGCGCAGAAAGGTGGTCTTGCCTGCGCCCAAAAAGCCGGTGATGAGGTCTACCTGTACCATAGCCGCCTCCTTATGCGTGGTTGAAGCCCTTGCCGAAGACCTCGGTGGTACTCAGCATGGACATAAAGGCGTTCAGGTGCTGCTTGTGGATAAAGTCCTGCAGCAGGTCTGCCTCGTGCCGGGTCAGGGTGGTGTAGATGATGTAGTGGGGCTTGTCCGTATAGGCACCAAAGCAGGGGGTGTAGGTGGCGCCGCGCACCAGCTTGCGCATGACGAAATCGCAGATGGGGTCCTTGTCGTCGCAGACGATGAGGATGGCCTTGCACATCTTGATCTTTTCCAGCACGGCATCAATGACCAGCGATTTCACGGTCAGGCCCACAAAAGAGTACAGGGCCGTGTACAGGTCGAACACAAAGCAGGCCGCCACCACCATGAACAGGTCGGTGAGGAACAGGGCCACCGCAATGCTGTGGATGTGGGTGTATTTTTCCACGATCAGGGCAATGACATCGGTGCCGCCCGAGGAAGCGCCCACATTGAACAGCAGCGCCGAGGCAATGGCGGGCAGCGCAATGGCAAACAGCAGATCGAGCATAGGCTGGTCGCTCAGCGGGCCCCGCAGCGGGCAGATCTTTTCCAGCACCATCAGCTCAAAGGACATGACCAGCGTGGCATAGCCGGTGGTCAGGGCAAACTTTTTGCCCAGAAACACAAGGCCCACCGCCAGCAGGATCATGTTGGCCGCCGACGAAAAGGCCGAAGCCGACAGCGGGGTGAGCTTTGCCGCCAGAGCTGCGGCACCGGTCACGCCGCCAAAGACGAAGTTGTTGGGGAATTTGAAAAAATATACGCCCACCGACATGATGGAGATGCTCAGGGTGATCATGATGTACTGCTTGATGTACCCCATCACCTTTTCCTTTTGGGAGGGCTGTGTTGTGATCGTTTCCATAGATTCCATAGAAATAATACCCGTTTGGTTGCTCCTCTTTTGTTGTTTTGCGGCCCGGAAAAGCGGCCGTACCGAATTTATTGTAACACGGAACGCCCCCGGGTCAAGGGTCAAATGCCTTCCAGCTCCTCCGGGGCTGCAAAACTGTCAACTCCACCAAAATTTTTTGCCATTTTTTAGCTGCCCGCCCCGGCAAAAGCCATTCTTTTGGCTTGACGCCGCCCCGGTCATCCGATACAATAAGCTTAACATGGGATATTTTGGCATACACTGCCTGTGTCTGCCAGAGAAGGAGCTTGTATGGCAGCTGAACAACACAAAACTGCATCTGACCCCGGAAAGAACGTCCCTTTCCTCACCCTGTCTGCGGACGACTACGCCCAGCTCTACCAGCGCGAGATGGAGCTGACCGAGGCCCGCAACGCCGCAGTGGAGGCCAACCGCGCCAAAACGAACTTTTTGTCCCGGATGAGCCACGACATCCGCACCCCGCTCAACGGCATTCTGGGCATGGCCCGCATTGCGCAGGAACATCCCGACGACCCCGCCGTGGTGGCCGATGCGCTGCACAAGATCGAAGCCGCCGGCACCCAGCTCAAGCTGCTGATCAACGATGTGCTGGACATGACCCGGCTGGAAAGCGGCAAGGTGGAACTGCTGCACGAGCCCTTTGACCTGTGCGAGCTGCTGCAGCGCGACGGCGCCGTGCTGCACGGCCAGATCGCAGAAAAGCAGCTGGACATCCGCCTGCACTACAACCAGACCCACTCGGCCCTCATCGGCAGCCCCATCCACGTGCAGCGGGTCATCTCCAACATTTCCAGCAACGCTGTAAAATACAGCCGCCCGGGCGGCATCATTGAATATTCGCTGGACGAGGAACCCATCGACGACACCCACGCCCGGTTCCGGTTCACCATCCGGGACCATGGCATCGGCATCAGCCCGGAGTTTCTGCCCCACCTGTTCGAGCCTTTCTCGCAGGAGCGCGACTCCGCCCGCACCGAATATCAGGGCACCGGGCTGGGCCTTGCCATCACCAAGGAGCTTGTGACCCAGATGGGCGGCACCATCACGGTGGAAAGCCAGAAGGACGTGGGCAGCACCTTTGTCATTGAGCTGCCTCTGGAGCTGGACACCCGCATTGCCGGGTACGCGGCCCTGCCCGAGGTGCCGCCGGAGCTGAACGGCATGCGCCTGCTGCTGGCCGAGGACAACCCCCTCAACCGCGAGATCGCGTCCTACCTGCTCACCACCCACGGCGGCGTGGTCACCTGCGCCGCCGACGGCCAGGAGGCTGTGGACATCTTCCTTGCCTCGGGCCAGGAGGGACACCCCGCCTTTGACGCCATCCTCATGGATGTGATGATGCCCCGGCTCGACGGCCTTGCGGCCGCACGGGCCATCCGGGCCTCCGGCCACCCGCAGGCAAAAAGCATCCCCATCATCGCCCAGACGGCCAACGCCTTCTCCGACGATGTCCGCGCCGCCCTGAATGCCGGCATGAACGACCACCTTGCTAAGCCCCTGGAAGATCTGCCCCTGCTCCACGTGCTGGCAAAATACCACAGCTGACAAACGAAAAGACCCCGGAGCCTGACGAAGCTCCGGGGTCTTTGTGCGTTCTCAGCCGAACAGCTTTTTGGTATTGTGGGTGTAGACCGAAAGCACCAGGCCCACACAGATGTACAGCATCAGCACCGAGCTGCCGCCCGCCGAGTAGAAGGGCAGAGTGACGCCGATGACCGGCAGCACCCGCAGGTTCATGCCCACGTTCACGGCGATCTGGGCCAGCAGGGCGCCGCCGATGCCCGCGCAGATAAAGGTGCCCAGCAGGTCTTCGCTGCGGGCGCCGGTGTGGAAGGTCTTGATGACCAGCGCAAACAGCACCCCCAGCACCACGCAGCAGCCCACAAAGCCCGCCGCATTGCCAATCCAGCTCAGGATAAAATCGTTGTGGGCGTTGGGCACGCTGTAATAGCTGCCCCCGAACAGCCCGTTGCCAAAAATGCCGCCGGAGCCCAGCGCGATCTCGCCCCGCTGCTGCTGGTAGATGATGTTCTTCCACACCGCCTCGCTGGGGGCCCAGCCGGTCTTGTTCTCCGGGTCGATCACGGCCAGGATGCGGTACCACTGGTAGCCCTTGCCGATTTTGTCGCTGAAAAAGGCAAAGGCACCGGCCACGGCCACGGCCGCCGCCGCAAGGGCCCCAAAGATATACTTCCAGCTCAGGCCGGCCGCAAACATCATGCAGCAGCCGATGATGGCGTAGATAATGGCGGTGCCGTCGTCGCCCTGGATGTGGATGATGAGGATGGGCGCTGCCAGATGGAGCAGCAGCTTGCCCAGCTCCTTGGGCTCATTGATGCGGGTGCGCACATTGTTCAGGTGCATGGCAAAGGTCAAAATAAAGCTGATCTTGGCCAGCTCCGTGGGCTGCAGGGTAAAGCCGCCCAGCTTGTACCAGGAGTAGTTGTCGGTATCGCCTGCGTTGTAGCCGATGGTCAGCGGGCCAATGGTCACATTGCGCAGCACCAGCGTGGGCAGCACCATGCCCCATGTCAGCACCACATGCACCGGCCACACCTTGACCAGACTGCGGTAGTCGATGTTGGACAGCAGCACCGCAATGGCAAGGCCGATGAGCGCCGCGCCTGCCTGCACCGCCGCGCGGCGGTAATCGCCCAGACCGGTGATCTGGCCGGTCAGCTCATCCATGGCAAAGCCATTGCCCTGCTTGGCCGCCCAGCTTGAAAGGGCCAGCACGGCCATCACGCTGCTGAAGATGCACATCAGCAGATACATTTTATCGGTGCGCCTGAAATAGCGCCGAATGCTTTCCAAACAAAAACACCTCTTTCTGGAAGCAAATAGTTCTCCATTATGTATTGTCAGTATACCGCAATGCGCGATTTTGCGCAAGTTGGCGGGGCTTTTTTCCACAAAGTTTCCCACGTTGTGACAACTCTGCAAAATCCGCTCCCGCAGCCTTGACAAAGCAGGCCGGACTCTCTAAAATGGACTCAGGAGGCCTGCTCTTTCAGCGGGCTTACCTCTGGAGGAACTTCCGAGATGAAAACTCGTTCTCAACGCTTTCTGTGCGCTCTGTGCGCCTTGATGGTCCTGCTGACCACCCTGTTTCCGGCTTCGGCTTTTGCGGCGCAGGCGGCCGATACGGCTGCCTCCACCACCCTGACCGCCGCCGATGTGCAGGAGATGCAGCAGGCCGACGACGCTGTAACGGCCCTGACCGACAGCGACGCGTATGCCGATATGACCCGTGCCCAGCGGCTGGACGCCGCCGTGGAGCAGCTGCAGCAGCTGGCCGGGCAGGGGCTTGTTTCGGCGCGCTCCATTTATGTAGATGAAGAAAACGGCATGGTGAGCTTTGCCTACACCTGCGGGGCATTGGGCGGCATTCTGGTGGAAGACCCGGACGAGGACAACTCCACCATGATGCTCTCAGACGTTCCCACCATCGACCTGCACGAGCTGTCCAACGCGCCCAAGGGCGACATGGGCAGCGCCATGATCTACTATGCCTTTGACAACACGGTGAACAGCTCCCGCTACCCTTATTATTCCTATATGAAGGGGTTCTGGACGGCGCTGGGCCTGCAGACCCGCATCAACACTGCGGTCACGGTGTCTGACCTGCGCCGGATGAACGATTACAGCCTGTGCATCCTCAGCGCCCACGGCTCCTACTACACCTACACCACCGGGCTGCTGTTCCGCCAGACCCGCACCGAGCCGGTGATCCTGCTGACCGAGGAATCGGATTTTTACCGTGACCTTTCCTACGGCATCGATCTGCTGACCCACCGGGTCATCAAGATCAACGGCCTGTACTGCATCACACCCTCCTTCTTCCGGGCGGCCTACCGCTCCGGCCAGCTGAAGGACACGGTCATCCTCTCGGAGACCTGCGAGTTTCTGGGGCAGGACGGCAGTGTGGACACCTCCATGGCCGACGCCCTGCTGGCAGGCGGCGCCAAAGCCGTGGCAGGCTATGTGAACAACGTTTACACCGTGTACTCCCGCAGCATGCTCTGGGATACCGTCAACCACATGATTTTAGGCCAGACCCTTGCCGAGGCCGTCCAGCACGCGCAGGACACCTACGGGGCCGATGATCTGGTCTGGTACAATGCACAGGGCGGCAAACGCCCCCATGCAGCGGCGGCGTATCTTCAGCTGTTCGGGGACGTGGGGGTGCGGCTCATTGAGCCGACAGAACCGGCCGACCTGCAGCAGGCCGCATAAGCGTTGCACTTTTCTCTGATTTATATTATACTGGGGGATGGCAGAGGATTCTGCCATCCCTTTTTGATTTATTGCCCTCTCAGCCTCGCTGCGCTCGGCAGCTCTCCCAAAGGGAGAGCCAATTGCGGCCCACGGCAAGGCTGATCTTCCCAATCAAGGAGCATTCTATGTCGGAATATATCACCCATTCAAAAGAAGAAACCGTGGCGCTGGGCAAAAAGCTGGCGGCAAAGCTGCCGGACGGGGCGCTCATCGCCTTTACCGGCGGGCTGGGCGCGGGCAAGACCGCTTTCTGCGAGGGCCTTGCCGAGGGCCTTGGCTGCACCGACCCGGTCAGCAGCCCCACCTTTGCCATCGTCAACTATTACCGCGGCCCCCGGCCGCTGGCTCACTTTGACCTCTACCGCATCTCCACCGAGAACGATCTGTGTGCGGCAGGCTTCTACGATTATCTGGATCAGGGTGCCATTGTGGCCGCTGAGTGGAGCGAGAACTTTGCCCAGCTGCTGGCCCCGGAACACCCCATCCGCATCCACATCGACCGGGTGGACGACACCACCCGCCGCATCACCATGGAGGGGATCAGCCTATGAACATCTTAGCCGTAGATACCGCCGGAAAAACGCTGGGCGTGGCCCTTTTGCAGGACGACCGCCTGAAGTACGAGTGCTATCTGGACGGCGGCATGACCCACAGCGAGACCCTGATGCCGCTGGTGGACCACTGCCTGAAGCTGTGCGGCCTGACCTGCGCCGACATCGACCTGTTCGGCGTGAACGCAGGCCCCGGCAGCTTTACCGGCCTGCGCATCGGGCTGGCCGCCGTCAAGGGGCTGGCCTTCCCCCGGGAGACGCTCTGCGCCCCGGTGTCCACCCTGGAAGCGCTGGCTGCCGCCCACACCGGCGAGGGCACTGTCCTCTGCGCACTGGACGCCCGCCGCGCCCAGGTGTACAGCGCAGCCTTTGATCTTGCCTCCCACACCCGCCTGCTGGACGACGACGCCCGGGCTGTGGACGACCTTGCCCAATTTGTAGAAAATTGCAAAAAGCCCTTGTTTTTTGTTGGTGATGGCGCATCTCTGTGCTATAATAAATACAGCAATGTTCCGGGCGTCCTCTGTGTTCCGCCGGAGCTGCGGGGCGGCCGGGCCGCTGCCGTGGCGCTGGTGGCCAAACAGATGTTCCAGCGGGGCGAAGCCGTTCTGCCCGAGGCCCTGCTGCCGGATTACCACCGGCTGAGTCAGGCCGAGCGGGAACGCGCTGAGCGTCTTGCCGCCGAAGCCGCTGCCCGGAACACCGAAACGGAAAATGGAAAGGATTGAAGCATCCATGGCAAAACCCATTGCACTTGCCGCCGACCACGGCGGTTTTGAACTGAAGGAGGCCGTCAAGGCCCATCTGGACGAGCTGGGGCTGGAGTACATTGATTTTGGCACCCACAGCACCGCCAGCGTTGATTACCCCGACATGGCCCTGCCCGCCTGCGACGCCGTTGTGAGCGGCCAGTGCGACAAGGCCCTGCTGTTCTGCGGCACCGGCGTCGGCATCAGCATGGCCGCCAACAAGGTCAAGGGCATCCGTGCCTGCTGCTGCTCTGACAGCTTCAGCTGCGAGTACACCCGCCGCCACAACGACGCCAACGCCCTGTGCATGGGCGGCCGTGTGGTGGGCCCCGGCCTTGCCTGCCAGCTGGTGGACCTGTTCCTGAACACGGAGTTCGAGGGCGGCCGCCACGAAAAGCGCATTGCAAAACTGATGGCAATCGAAACCCGATAAACATAAAAAGGAGCGTGTATTTATGACCCCCATGATCGTTGAGCATCCCCTGCTGCAGCACAAACTGAGCATTCTGCGCAACAAGCAGACCGGCACCAAGGAGTTCCGTGACCTGGTAGGCGAAATTGCAACCCTGCTGTGCTACGAAGCCACCCGCGACCTGCCGCTGGAAGAAGTGGAGATCGAAACTCCCATCACCATGGCAAAGACCAAGGTGCTGGCTGGCCGCAAGCTGGCTCTGGTGCCCATCCTGCGCGCAGGCATGGGCATGCTGGACGGCATGCTGACCCTGCTGCCCGCCGCAAAGGTCGGCTTCATCGGCCTGTACCGCGACGAGAGCACCCTGCAGCCCGTCGAGTACTTCTGCAAGCTGCCTCTGGACATCGCCGAGCGCGACGTTCTGGTTCTGGACCCGATGCTGGCCACCGGTGGCAGTGCCATCGACGCCATCACCCAGATCAAGAAGCACGGCGCAAAGCGGATCAAGTTC
>CAVDVT010000012.1:0-14659 GCA_963612415.1 bacterium
TATGTAGGATGATGTCGCCGGTTTTTCTTATTATGGCAAAATTGTAATAAGCAGTTTTTCCTTACTGGCCGGTACACATGTCATCGAATCATGATAGATTCTGTTTGCCACCTGGTCTGCCGCACGTACCAATGTCGTTGTTGCCGAATTGCAGAATGTAAGATCTACACTTTTCAGATTGCAGAACAAAGGTTCATAAAATGTTCCATAGTTATAATTATAGGTTCCATTCTTGAACTCCTGCTCCAGTCCTTCCCTCAGTTCGTATCGTCCATTTGTTGCTGTTGTGTGTTCATCTGCATACACACGCAGATTTTGAACATCCTGATCAGAAATAATGCCATCGCGGATCATAGACTCCAAAGCGCGTTTCAGACCGATCTTGTATGCGTAGTCCAAATAGCGCTGTTTGTCCTTTTTGCTCTTGTAAATTCGATCAAGGACTCTGGCTTGCTGAATAACGACGCCAAATTTATAACAGTTATTCAAGGACCGGAACAGCTTATTTTTATCTTTATTACTCACGTAGGATGCTTTCAATTCTGCGTTTTCACCATAGTCTGCCCGAATCGCTCTTTCCGCTGCAATATAGCGTCGGCACCACGCATCTTTGGATTCTTTTCCCAACAGAATGAGTCCACCAAATACATAGATGTTGTTATGCTTCTTATCGAATACGCCAGACTCATCCGAATACACATAAACGTCCATGAAATTCCTCCATATAAACAGAAAAGCCGCCCGAAGGCGGCTCATCCCTCGTGTCCGACGACATTACATGTCGCTTAAACTTACATTCGGATACACGAGTATACAGCGTATTTCTACCTGCATATACAGTATATGTGCTGTCAAGAAAAAAGTCAAGCAATTCATACAAAATTTACATTTCGCCGAACGCTGGCTTTACTTTATAGAGTTTATCCCAAATGGAACACATCGATCAGCACGACGGCGGCAAGGCCATAGTAGACCACCACAGCCACCAGATCGTTGATGGTAGTGATGAGGGGGCCGGACGCCACGGCGGGGTCGATATGAATTTTGTGGAACAGCATGGGGATCACGGTGCCCACCAGGCTGGAAATGACCATGGCCACGATCAGCGAAATGCCCACGCAGCCCGACAGCAGGAAGGCTTCGCCCCAGGCATAGGCTTTGAAGAAGTGGATGTAGCAGCCCAGGAAGGCCAGCGCCATCACGGCCAGCAGAGCGCCGTTCGTCAGGCCCACCCGCATCTCTTTCCAGAGCAGCTGGAGCTTCTTGCCGGTGGTCAGATTCTCGTCCACCAGCACACGGATGGTCACGGCCAGCGACTGGGTGCCCACGTTGCCGGCCATGTCCAGCACCATGGACTGGAAGCAGATGACAATGGGCAGCACCGCCACCACCGATTCAAAGGCACCCACCACCGAGGACACCAGCATTCCCAGGAACAGCAGGGCGATCAGCCAGGGCAGACGCTTTTTCACGCTCTGGAACACACCCTCGTTCAGGTCTTCCTCGCTGGTCAAGCCGCCGAGTTTTGCGTAATCATCGCCCATCTCGTCGTCCACCAGTTCGACCACATCGGCCGAAGTGATGATGCCCAGCAGCTTGCCTGCATCGTTCAGCACGGGCAGGCTGCGCTCGGCATAGTCCACGATGCGTTCAATGGAGTCGCTGATCTTTTCATGGTCGGTAACATAGGGGTAGGAACGGGCGATCAGGTTTTCCAGTTCCTCATCCGCCCGGGCCACGATGAGGTCTTTCAGGTCGATGGCACCATAGAAGCGGTCGTTCTCATCCACCACGTAAAGGGTGGAGATGTTATCGTTCTCCCCTGCCTGCTTCACCAGCTCACTCATAGCCTGCCGGATGGTCATATCCTTCCGGATGCAGATGTAGTTGGTGGTCATGCAGCTGCCGATCTCGTCGTCATCATACGAGAGCAGCAGCTTGACATCCTCGGCGGAGTCCTGATCCATCTGGCCCACGATCTTGGCCTTATCGGCTTCTTCCAGATCGTCCAAAGCATCCACGGCATCATCAGAGTCCATGTGGGAGATGACGCGGGCCGCCCGCTCCGGGGGCAGCTCTTTCAGGTAAGGCTCAGCATCATCCAGATAGGAGAACACCTCGGCCACGGTATCCACACCCAGGGCGGTATACACCTTCTGGCGTTCCTCCGGGGTCAGGGCCGTCAGAGCGTCGGCCAGGTCGTTTTCATGGTAGTCGGAAAGCTTTTCGGCCAGTTCTGCCTGCGGCAGGCCGCTGTGGATGATGTTCAGAATTTCCTGCACATAGTTCTTCTGCTGCATTGTGTTTTCCCTCCGTTTCCCGTTTCCGGGCATAAAAAATACACCGCATCCGTCTGGTTACGACTCCTGCGGTGTACAAAGGGCAGATTGCAGTTCAGGATGCGGCAGACTCGTTTGCCCTGCCCGCATCGCAGGAGAAGCGTTGTTTAGGGTGATCCGTATGGTCACTGGACATGGAAACAAACTCCTCCTTGGTGTAAGATTCGCCTTTCGGCCCCGTTATCATACTACGCCGGGCCGGATTTTTCAACCCCTTTTACAAAATTTTTACTGATTTATTGCCAGTTTGCACAAAGATCATTTCTTATACTTTCCATACCACGCCACCGACACCCGCCAGGACACGGCATACAGGGCCAGCGCTGCTGCCAGCAGAAGCACCGGGAGCCAGACCGGGGGCTGCAGCAGCCAGCCCTCCGCGCCATTCTTCTGCACCTCATCCAGCACGGCGCCGCTGCCGCCCAGCAGGGCGCCAAGCCCGGCAAAGGTCAGGACGTAGATCATCCGGGCTTTTTCGGCCCCGAAGCGGTACAGCAGCGGCAGGGAGATGCCGTTGATCAGCAGGATGGCACACACACTGCCCGCCAGCAGGGACAGCACATCCTTGCCCGGTGCCGTTCCGGTGCGCAGAGGGATCATCGCCACGAACAGCCCGCCGATCACGACAGCGGCAGCGGCGCAGAACAGACCGATGATGTATTTTTCCGCCACCAGCGTCTTTTTGCTCACCGGAAGGGTCCGGCCATACTCCACCCAGCCACTGCTCTGGTCATAAGTGAGCAGGTTCACCGGCAGGATGCCCAGAAAAATGGCCGCATAGCTCACCGGGAACACATAAGCGTCCGATTTGCTGAACACCCAGATCACCAGCACCACGGCAACGGTCAGGTACAGGGTCTTCATGCTGGCCCTGACCTGATACCAGTCCTTCAAAAGCAGACCTTTCATTGCGCATTCTCCCCTTTCACCATCAGTACAAACAATTCTTCGATGCTCACCGGGGTCAGACTGCTGCCCGCCGGGACAGCATCCCGCTTCACCAGCGCCTCGGCCCCGTAGGCGGTCACCCGGTGGTTGATAACGGCGTCCGGAGCCAGTTCTTCCAGCTGGGCCGCGCTGCCGTGCCAGAGGGCGTATTCCTCCCGCAGAGCATCCTTATTCTCGCAGAGGAGCAATCTGCCTTTGTGCAGGAAGGCAATGGTGTCGCAGAGCTTTTCCAGATCGCTGACGATGTGGGACGAGATCAGAATGGCGTGGTCCTCATCCCGCACAAAATCCAGCAGCAGGTCAATGAGTTCATCCCGCACCACCGGGTCCAGACCGCTGGTGGCCTCGTCCAGAAGCAGAAGCTTCGGGTGATGGGACAGCGCCACGGCAAGGCACTGCTTCATCTTCATGCCGGTGGAGTAGTCGCCGTATTTCTTGTTCTTCGGCAGGTCGAAGCGCCTGCACCAGTCGGCATAGGCAGCGCCGTCCCAGTTGGGATAAATGCCCGCCATCACGGCTCCCACCTGCTGCGCAGTCAGGCAGGTGGGGATGCCCTCGCCGCCCAGCACCACGCCGATGTCAGCCTTGGCAAGAGGGGTGACCCCCTCCTGCCCGAACAGCTTCACGCTGCCCGCGTCCCGGTCGATCATATCCAAAATCAGCTTGAGGGTGGTGCTTTTGCCCGCGCCGTTCTCACCGATCAGACCGCAGACCATGCCGCCGGGCAGTTCCAGATCAATGGGCCCCAGCGTGAACCCGGGATATTCTTTTTTCAGTCCATGCAGTTCCAGTACGTTCATGGTTCATTCCTCCCACAACAGTTCCAGCATCTCGGCCAGTTCCTGCTTTGTCAGCCCGCAGGGTGCTGCCAGCCGGACCGCTTCCGTCAGATGCGCTTCGATCTGCTTCAGATTTTCTTCCCGCAGCAGCTCGGTATTCTTAGCCGCCACAAAGAAGCCTTTGGCCGGGACTGCGTACAAAAAGCCTTCCTGTTCCAGCTCATCGTAAGCCCGTTTTGTGGTGATGACGCTGATGCGCAGGTCTCGCGCCAAGCCCCGGATGGAGGGCAGCGCCTCGTCCGGCTGCAGCTCCCCGCTCAGGATCTGGTTCTTGATCTGGGTATAGAGCTGCTCATAGATCGGCGCACCGCTTTTGTTGTCGATGAAAAGATTCATCTGCCTCACCTCTCGTTTCATCTGTTCATGTACAGTATATACAGTAGATACAGTATTGTCAAGGGGGACTATGCAAAAAAGCAGCCCTTCCGTTGCCGGAAAGGCTGCTTTTGTTGTTATCGGGGCTCTATGCGGTTTTCAGCGCAGGCGGCTTAGTATGCCACGCCCCAGTAGACCATGGTCTTGGCGGGCTTGCCGCAGCAGGGGCAGACATCGCTCAGATGCTCCTGCTCAAAGGGCATGCAGCGGCTGGACAGGCCAGCTTCTTCCTTCATCTTCATTTCGCAGGCCAGATCGCCGCACCACATGGTCTTGATATAGCCGGTGTTGGCCTTGGCCAGCTCCTTGACTTCCTCCATAGTGGTGGCCGCCCAGGTGCGCTTCTCGCGGTTGGCAAGGGCGCGCTCGTACAGGTCCTTGCGCAGGGCCTCCAGCTGGGCGGGGATGGCAGTTTCCAGCTCGTCCAGAGAGACAAAGGTCTTTTCGCGGGTGTCGCGGCGGACCAGAACGCACTGGTTCTTCTCCAGATCCTTGGGGCCGATCTCCAGACGCAGGGGCACGCCCTTCATCTCCCACTGGGCAAACTTCCAGCCGGGGGCGTTGTCGCTGTCGTCCAGCTTGACGCGGGCATACTTGCTGATCTTCTCGGCCAGCTCAGCAGCCTTCTCGGAGACGCCGGGCTTGTGGGCGGCAATGGGCACCACGACCACCTGGATGGGAGCCACAGCCGGGGGCAGGATCAGACCGTCGTCATCGCCGTGGGTCATGATGATAGCACCCACCAGACGGGTGGATGCGCCCCAGCTGGTCTGGAACGGGTGGTGCAGCTGATTGTCGCGGCCGGTGAAGGTCACGTCGTAAGCCTTGCTGAACTTATCGCCAAAGTAATGGCTGGTGCCGCTCTGCAGGGCCTTGCCGTCCTGCATCATGGCTTCGATGGTGTAGGTAGCTTCAGCACCGGCAAACTTTTCCTTGTCGGTCTTGCGGCCCTTGACAACAGGAATGGCCAGATCCTGCTCGCAGACATCTGCGTAGCAGTTCAGCTGCTGCTGGGTCTCGGCCTCTGCTTCTGCGGCAGTCTCGTGGATGGTGTGGCCTTCCTGCCACCAGAACTCACGGCTGCGCAGGAAGGGACGGGTGGTCTTTTCCCAGCGCACCACGCTGCACCACTGGTTGTACTTCATGGGCAGCTCACGGTAGCTGTGCAGCACACGGGACCAGTGATCGCAGAACATGGTCTCGCTGGTGGGGCGCACAGCCAGGCGTTCTTCCAGCTTATCGGAGCCGCCCATCGTGACCCACGCCACCTCCGGCGCGAAGCCATTGACCAGCTCGCCTTCCTTCTGCAGCAGGCTCTCGGGGATCAGCACGGGCATGGCCACGTTCTCGTGGCCGGTGGCCTTGAACCGGGCATCCATATCCTTCTGGATCAGCTCCCAGATGGCCTGGCCGTAGGGGCGCAGGATGATGAAGCCTTTGACACTGGAATACTCCACCAGCTCTGCCTTGACGCAGATGTCGGTGTACCACTGTGCAAAGTTGTCTTCCTGGCTGGTGATCGCCTGCACAAGCTTCTTGTTGTCTTTTGCCATTTTGTTATATCCTCCTAAGCCGTGCGCCAAACGCTGCGCGTTCCGCACGAACCCATATTAAAAGCCCCGCCGCAGCACTGCCGTGTGCAGTGCCGGGATGCGGGGCCTTTTGCACAGTCCGGATCAGCCCTTCTGGCTGTCCACAAAGTTTACCACGTCGCCCACGGTGCGCAGATTTTCAATGGCCTCATCCGGCACCTCGATGCCAAACTCGTCCTCCAGCGTCATGACCATATCCACAATGTCCAGGCTGTCGGCCTCGAAGTCGCTCATAATGTCGCTCTCCATTGTGATCTTAGCGGGGTCAATGTCCAGCTGTTCTGCCAGCAGTGCGCGGATCTTTTCAAAAGTATCCATTGTCGCGGTCTCCTTTTGTCATTGAATCTTTCTTCTGCCCGTGCAGCCCTTGCCGGCGCACGAAGCACTCTCTATTTTTTATATCCCAAGGTCTGCGTATTGTCAAGCCCTGTTTTGCATTCCGGCCCCTGCGGGCAGGAAAATTCCATGAAAAATTGCACAAAGCCCGCTTTTTTGCTTGACAGAACCCCCTTTGCTTCTTATGATTATAGAGGGCAAACCAAACCTCTCCGAAGGAGAATGCTTCATGAAACTATCATTCACAAAAATGCAGGGCTGTGCCAACGATTACATTTATCTGGACTGCCGTGCATCCGGCGTACCGGA
Source organism: bacterium (assembly GCA_963612415.1). GTDB lineage: Bacteria > Bacillota > Clostridia > Oscillospirales > Ruminococcaceae > Faecalibacterium. The sequence goes on from CAVDVT010000012.1 coordinate 6,739, forward strand.
AAATATTGCAGCGCTTGCGCAGAAACTTTCGGCCCGGCACTTTTCCGTGGGGGCCGACGGCATCATCTGCGTCTGCGCCCCCGTGACCCCCGGGGCCGACGGCCAGATGCGGATGTTCAATGCGGACGGCAGCGAGGGAAAGATGTGCGGCAACGGCATCCGCTGTGTGGCTGAATGGCTGCGCACCCACGCCCCGGAATGCGCTGAAAAGCCTCAGCTCCGGATTGACACCCAGAGCGGGCTGAAGACCCTGCGGTATCAGGGCGGGGGCCGCTGGCAGGTGGAGATGGGCGCTTACAGCACCCTGCCTGCTGACCTGCCCGCCGTGAACATGGGCGAGGGCCCGCTGGTGGACATCCCCCTGACCGTGGAAGGGAAAGACTACACGGTGACCTGCATCAGCGTGGGCAACCCCCACTGCGTGACCATAGTGGAGGATGTGGACCGCCTGAAGCTGGAGGACATCGGCCCGGCTTTTGAACACCACAAGAACTTCCCTGAGCAGGTGAACACCGAGTTTGTTGAGGTGACTGACCCCACCCACCTGAGCATGCGGGTATGGGAGCGCGGCAGCGGCGAGACCTGGGCCTGCGGCACCGGCGCCTGCGCCACGGCAGCAGCTCTGACCGAGCTGGGCATCTGCCCCCGGGGAGAAGACATCCACATTGCTCTGCGGGGCGGTGAGCTGGTGATCCGGCTGCTGCCCGGGAACCAGCTGCTTATGACCGGCCCGACCGAAACAGTCTTTGAGGGGACGGCTGAAGTTTAACATTTGTAAAGCGAGGGAAACGACTATGAAAATGAATCATCATTACGGCGAGCTGAAGGCCAGCTACCTGTTTGTGGACATTGCCCACAAGGTGGCCGCTTATCAGGAAGCTCACCCCGAGAAAGAGATCATCCGCCTGGGCATTGGCGATGTGACCCAGCCGCTGGCAAAGTGTGTGGTGACTGCCATGCAGGATGCCGCCGCTGAGATGGGCACCAAGGAAGGCTTCCACGGCTACGGTCCCGAGCAGGGCTACCCCTTCCTGAAGCAGGCCATTCAGGGCTACTACGCAGGCCGCGGCACCCAGCTGGCCGAGGACGAGATCTTCATCTCTGACGGCGCCAAGAGCGACCTGGCCAATGTGCTGGGCCTGTTTGATGTGGACAACACCGTGCTGGTCCCCGATCCCGTTTACCCCACCTATGTGGACGACAACGTAACCGACGGCCGCAAGATCATTTACAGCCGCACCAGCCAGGAGAACGGCTTCCTGGGCATGCCGGATGACAGCGTGAAGGCAGACATCATCTATATCTGCAGCCCCAACAATCCCACCGGTGCCGCCTACACCCGCGAGCAGCTGAAGGCCTGGGTGGACTACGCCAAGAAGAACAACGCCATCATCCTGTACGATGCCGCCTACGAGTGCTTCATCACCGATGAGGATCTGGCTCGCAGCATCTTTGAGGTGGAGGGTGCCCGCGAGTGTGCCATTGAGATCTGCTCCTTCTCCAAGATCGCAGGCTTCACCGGCACCCGCTGCGGCTACACCATTGTTCCCCACGAGCTGGAGCGCGAGGGTATGAACCTGAACAAGCTGTGGCTGCGCCGCCAGACCACCAAGTTCAACGGTGTGCCTTACATCGTGCAGCGCGCTGCTGCGGCGGTGTTCACCGAGAGCGGTATGGCTGAGATCCAGGCCAACCTCGACTACTACCGCCAGAACGCCAAGGTCATTGCCGATGCTCTGGATGAGTGCGGCGTATGGTACTGCGGCGGCAAGAACAGCCCCTACATCTGGCTGCGCTGCCCCGGCAACATGAAGAGCTGGGAGTTCTTCGACTGGCTGCTGGAGAACTGCGGCGTTGTGGGCACCCCGGGCGTGGGCTTTGGTGAGTGCGGCGAGGGCTACTTCCGCCTGACCGCTTTCGGCGACGCCGAAAAGACCAAGGTCGCCGCCGAGCGCATCAAGACGGCTGTCAAGGCGCTGTAAAATTTATAACGTGCAAAATACAGGCCCCCTGTCCACACCATTGCGGTGCAGGCAGGGGGCCTGTTTCTGTGTTAATTGAATTTCTGTTGTCCTATAACCATTCAGGCAGATTTTTGGGTATCTAAAATTTTCACTTCTTCCACGGAAAGCTTGGTATACTTTGCCACAACCTCATACGGCATTCCATCTGCAAGCATCGAAAGAGCAACATCAACTGCCTTTTTGCGCTCGCCTTCTTCTCTTACTTCTTCAAAAGCTCTGCACATCGTTGCCACTCCTTTCGTGTCTTCTTTGAAATAACGCACCCGGTTTGCAAGGACCGGATAGCACATTTCGTCCGGGTCTTTGCAGGAAAAGTCGTGCATCAGGCGGCCCAGCCGGGTCTCGTCCTTGATCTGGGAGTTTACATAAATGATATGTGCTTCATCTCCAAAAGCTTCCCCAGTTTCCCGGATCATACGGTCAATGTGATAAATCGGCAGGCCGCGTTTCAGTACGTCATGCTCGGTGATGAAGATCACATAGGTTTCATTCAATGCGCTGTACGCATCGCCCTTCTGCGTCAGGTTCGTGTCCAGCAGGCTGCTGTTGTATCGAGCCCGCTTGACACCCGCACCATAATCACTGCGCTGAACTTCAATGTTATAAGCACGGTTTGCATCATCCACTGCCAGAATGTCCAGACGCACCGAACGCCCCTGCAGATTGTTCAAATCATGCTGACCATGAACTTCCTGAATCGTCAGATCATCCCGGTCAAGAATAATTTGGAGCAAAAATTCAGCGCATTCTTTATCCTCAAAGACCTTACTCATAAAATCATCGTCCATGAGCCGCAGGCCGCGGATCCGCCGCATATCTTCCTCGTGCTTCCGCTTGAAGTCCAGCTCCTGCGCTGTCTTATGTTCTTCCATCCGCTCACCTGCTTTCACATAGGCCGTGAATGAATCTTCTCCCACTTAGAGAATACCATAAATCCGTTCTTTTTTCAAGAAATCACCGCTCAAACGTTGTGCGGAGGGTGGTAGCCCAGCTCTGGCCGGGGGCAAGGCAGGCGGCGGCAGCGCGCTCCGTCCAGGCCTGGGAGTCGGTCTCGGCGCCGGGCAGGGACTGCCAGGGCTCGATGCAGACAAAGCGGACGGGCTTTGCCGGGGCAGACCAGATGAGGCTGTACGGATAGCCCTGCACATTGCAGACGATATGGCGGCCGGTATCCTTTTCGTAGATGCCAAGCGTTTTGGTGCGCAGGCCAGCCATGCAGAAGCTGTCGTTTGCAAACAGGTCATCGGTGAGAGGGATGGCGGAAGCGTTCTTCCACTGGTAATAGCACTTGCCGCTGAGCAGGCCCGCCGGGCGGGCGTCAAGAATGACCGGGCTTTCGGGCTGGTCAAACCGGAACTCATAGTCGGTGGTGGTGTGGGCATCGTCGAAGGGGATGTTGAAGGCCGGGTGGTAGCCGATGCCGAACCGCAGCTCCTCAGCTGCATTTTCCGGGTTTGTGACGGTCAGGGTGTGGTGGACGGTCTTTCCTTCCAGCCGGAAGGTGCTGGTGAGGACAAAATCAAAGGGGAAGCGCTCTTTTGTGGTGTCATCGGAGCGCAGTTCCAGCTGGATGGTATCCCCTTCGGCCTTGAGCAGGGTGTGTTCCAGGTCGCGGGCAAAGCCGTGCTGGCCGCCTGCATAGGTCTTGCCGCCGTGTTCAAAGGTGCCGCCGGGCAGCTTGCCGGTCCATGGGAACAGGATGGGGGCGTGGCGCTTCCAGACCGCCGGGTCTGCCTGCCAGAGCATCTCCTGCCCGGCGGCGTTTTTCAGGCTGACGGCTTCGGCACCGTGGGTGTCCACGGTCAGGGTCAGAAATTCGTTGTGGATGGTTGCCTGCATGATCGGTTCCTCCTTTTCTGTTTACGGGTTGACGATATGTTCTCCGCTTCCGGCGAGGAAGGTGCGGAGGTTCCGGGTGGTGATGTCCATCAGGTTCTGCAGCGCTTCCCTGGTCGTCCACGCAACGTGCGGGGTAAGGATGGCATGGGGTTCGGCCCGCAGAGGGCTGTCTTTCGGCAAGGGCTCGGTGCAGAACGCGTCCGCCCCATAGAAACCCAGCTGCCCGCTGTGAAGGGCCGCGGCCACGGCAGTCTCGTCCACCAGTGCGCCCCGGGCGGTGTTCAGCAGGATGGCCCCGGGCTTCATCTTTGCCAGTGCCTCTGCATTGACAAGGCCCCGGGTCTGGGGCGTAGCCGGGCAGTGCAGACTGAGGATATCGCTGTTTTTCAGCAGGGTATCGTAATCCACAAATTCCACCCCATCGGTGGAATATTCCGGCCGGACGGTACGGGTGCAGACCAGAACTTTCATGCCGAAAGCCTTGGCAATGCGGGCCGACTGCCGCCCGATGCTGCCGTAGCCATAGATGCCAAAGGTCTTGCCGAACAGCTCCACCTGCGGCAGCAGGCCCACCTCCGCCGGGATGTCCAGCTGCCAGCAGCCCTGCTTGACGGCACGGTTATACCGCTCGGCGCACTGACAGATGGCCAGCAGCAGACTGAAGGTCATCTGGGCCACACTGTATGTAGAGTAGCCCGGCACGTTGGCCACGGCCACGCCATGGCGGCGGCAGGCTTCCAGATCCAGATTGTCGGTGCCGGTGGCAATGATGCCCACCCACTTCAGGTTGGGGCATTGCTGCAAAATGTTCTCGTCGATGCGGCACTTGTTCAGCAGAACAAGGTCAGCATCTCCGATGCGGGATGCGATCTCGTCATAAGCGGTGCGGACGTAGCTGGTGGTATCCGGCACCAGCACTTTCACGCCGGACCAGTCCAGGTCGCCCTCCTCCATGACATAGCTTTCCAGAATGACAGCCTTCATCTCAATCCTCCAACAAAACATCTTCACTCAGCACCTGACCGATGGGCCTGGCGATGCACAGATCCGCCTGCCGGTCGGCCCCGGTGGGCTGCATATTGATGACCACAAGGTGGTTTCCCCGGAAATAGCGGATGAGTCCTGCCGCCGGGTAGACCACCAGACTGGTGCCGCCGATGATGAGGGTATCGGCTTTCCGGATGGCAGAAACAGCCCCCGAGACCACGCTCTCGTCCAGCCCTTCTTCGTAAAGGACCACATCCGGCTTGACGATGCCGCCGCACTTGGGGCAGCGGGGCACCCCGGTGCTGTTGGCAATGAAGTCCACATCGTAGAAGGCGCCGCACCGCTCACAGTAGTTGCGCAGGGTGCTGCCGTGGAGTTCATAGACCGTTTTGGACCCCGCCGCCTGATGCAGGCCGTCGATGTTCTGGGTGACAACGGCTTTCAGCTTGCCCTCCCGCTCCAGCTTTGCCAGACGCAGGTGGGCGGCATTGGGTCTTGCCCCCTTGACGATGAGCTTGTCGCGGTAGAAACGGTAAAACTCCTCGGGGTGTTCCTCCCAGAAGGTGTGGCTGAGGATCGTTTCAGGGGGATAATCGTATTTCTGGTGATACAGGCCATCCACACTGCGGAAGTCGGGGATGCCGCTCTCGGTGGAGACGCCCGCGCCCCCGAAAAAGACGATGTTCTTACTTTCGGCAATGATGTTTTCCAGTGCAGGAACCATAACAAAAACGCTTCCTTTCCGGCATAGAATATTGTGTTTGGGATAAGTCCAGTATAACACAAATCCTGCGGAAAGAAAGCGTTTCTTTCGATTCTGAAATGTCAGCGGCCGTTCTCGGCAAACAGGCTGCCCAGCCCGGCAAACAGGTCATGGGGCAGCATCCCGGCTTCGCCATGCTGCGCGGCGGCACGGTCAGCGGCGGCGCCGTGGAGGTAGACCGCGCAGACGGCGGCTTCAAACGCGGGCAGTTTGCAGGCCAGCAGGGCGCTGGTCATGCCCGCCAGCACATCCCCGCTGCCGCCCCGGGAAAGGCCCGGGTTGCCGGTGGGGTTCTGGGCACAGCGGCCGTCCGGGGAAGCAATGATGGTATGGGCCCCTTTCAGCACCACCACGGCGTTCCACGCTCTGGCAAAGCGGAGGGCCGTTTCTTCCCGGCTGGCATTGATCTGCGCTGCCGAAAGGCCGGTGAGCCGGGCCATCTCGCCGGGGTGGGGCGTGACGATGAGTTCCCCCGCCGGGTGGGGCAGAGCCTTGCCGGATGCCAGAAGATCGGCTGCGGCGTTCAGGCCGTCGGCGTCCAGCACAGCACTGCCGGCAAAGCCGGGCAGGAGCGTTTCCACCAGCGTCCGGGTCTCGGCGGCGCGGGCCGCGCTCTGGGCTGTATAGCCAAGGCCGGGGCCAAGGAGAAGCACTGTGGCTTTCTGACGCCGGATGCGGGGCAGGCTTTCCGGGGAGATGCCGCCCTCAGCACCCGCTTCGCAGGGGCAGAGACAGCACTCCGGCAGGCGGGCAGACACCGCCGCCAGCACCGGTTCCACGCTGGCCAGCGTGACGATGCCGGCCCCGGTGCGCAGGGCACCTTCCACCGCCAGAGCCGCAGCTCCCCGGTACTGGGCGCTGCCCGCCACCGCCAGCACGGCACCGAACGTGCCCTTGTGGCTGTCGCGGGGGCGGGGCGCAATGGCTTTCCAGATGTATTCAGCAGTCGTGTTGAACATAAAGTTCTCCTTCATACAACCTCTCCGTCACCTGCGGTGACACCTCCCCTAGTAGGGGAGGCAAGCCAGCGGCATTGTGAACTTGGCTCCCCTATCAGGGGAGCTGGCGCGAAGCGCCTGAGAGGTTCAATCTGTTCCCTGCAAATATTTCCGGATCTCCTTCTCCGCTTCCTGCACTTCCTGATGGAACATCCGGGCAGAAACGCGGAGGGCGCCATGGCCCAGGATGATGACCTGTTCCATGCCGTCGGAGGTGGCCACCCGGACGCGGCGGCCCTTGCCGATCTCATGGGTGACACGCTCAATGAACATATCGGCGGTCTCAGCTTCTTTGGTGTAGACCACATGGATGTTATGGTACTGCTCGATGCTGCCAGGGCTGCCCGGCACACGGTAGGCGTCGAACACCAGGATCAGGACGCACTTTTTGAAGCCCTGATAGTTGCAGAGGATGTCCATCAGCTTATGGCGGGCAGCTTCCAGGCTCTCTTTGGAGAGGGCGTTCAGCTCGTCCCAGGCAAAGATGATGTTGTAGCCGTCCACCAGCAGATATTCCGGGGCGCTCTCCCACTGCTCGGCGTTGAAATCCGGGCGCTCCCGCTTCTGGGTGGGGCGGAACGCTGCCAGCGGGTCTCGCTTGATGGGGCCGTAAGTCTGCTCAAAAATTTTCAGAAGCTCGGCATCTTCCTCCAGCGTGGCGCGGTAGGCGGCCATCCGCCTGGGACGGGCCTGTGCTTCTTCTTCCGGGCGGGCGGTCTTGCCCCAGCCGCTGTCCACGTGCATATGGCTGCGCACCTGTTCCCAGGGCACCACAAAGCCGGCGCCGTGGGAACAGAACACCGAGTCTGCCGGGTTGTCCAGATCATGCTCCGGCTCATAGCCCACGGCGGCCACCACCTCTGCCGTGTTGTGGCAGGAACGGTAGCCGTCCAGAGTCAGGGTCAGATGCCCCCGGCCCCGGGTGTAGCCCACCACTTCCATGGGGTAGCTGCGCATCTCCGAGGCCGGAGCCGTGCCGGTAAGGAGCGTCGTCTGACCGTCGGCCCCGGTTTCGGGCGGGTCAAAGCTGCCGCCCATGTTCTGGATGTCGTTCATGGCACGGCCCACGTTATCCGAGGGCAGTTCCAGCCGGAAGGCATACCAGGGTTCCAGCAGCTGTGTTTTATGGATCTGATCCGCCATCATCAGGCCCTGCCGCACGGCGCGGTAGGTAGCCTGCCGGAAATCGCCGCCCTCGGTGTGCTTGAGGTGGGCGCGGCCCGCGATGAGGGTGATTTTCACATCGGTCAGCGGCGCGCCGGTCAGCACGCCGACATGCTGTTTTTCTTCCAGATGGGTCAGTACAAGGC
>CAVDVT010000013.1:0-14522 GCA_963612415.1 bacterium
CCGCAGCACAGCTCCATCGTATTCATACCGGAGCCTTTCCGCAAAGGCTTTCAGACTGAATGCAAAGGAGAATTCTGCCCATGTCCTCGATCCTTCTCTGGCTGCTGCAACAGGCCGGCGCACCCAGCGCCCTGCTCTGGCTGCTGAGCAAGATCTTCGGTTAAGAAGCACACAAAAAGGGAGCGTCCCCGTGGTTTTCCACCGGGGACGCTCCCTTTGTTCAATTGTCCAGATGGATCTGGCGCTTGGCCGTCTGCAGCGCTTTGCGCAGCGGGCGGTAGAGCAGCAGCATGATCACAAAGTTTCCCACGCCGTGCATGGCGTCGTAGGAAAGGCCGCTGAGCCACCAGCTCAGGGCAAAGGCGGGTGTCTTTGCCACCAGATACACCGCCGCACACAGCCCGCCAAAACACAGGCCGTACAGGCCGCTGAACACCGCCCATCCAAGGGCGTGGTCCATCCGGCGCAGCAGCCATGCCAGCAGGGCCAGCAGGTACCAGATATACAGATACATGGCCCACCAGATGCCAAAGCCGTACAGCACCCCCTGCAGCAGGATGAACACCGTAATGGCCCCCGGCGTCTCCCGGGGCAGCTCCAGTGCAAAGAGGATGACCAGCAGGGTCACCGGCTCAATGTTGGGCAGGCCGCTCATGGCCTGCTTGCTCACCACCAGCAGCGCACCCATCAGGCCGCTGAGGACCAGCCGCAGCACCCGGGTGTGCATCTTACTTCGTGTAGGTGAAGGCATAGCTGTCGCCGTCGTGCAGCTCAATGTCGGCCACACCCACCGTGGTCATCTCGCCGGTGGCATCGGTCAGGCACCACCATGCCTTATCCTTGTCCCAGTCTGCGGTCTCGCCGTTGACGGTGGTCACAAAGCCGGCATCGGCTTCTTCCTGGCTGATCAGACCGGCCTCGGCCAGAGCGTCGCTCAGCTTCTCGCCGTCGGTCACTTCCAGCGTAAAGGTCTGGCTCTCGCCATTGGCACCGGTCACGGTGAACTCCGCCTTGACCTTGGCCTCCTCAGCCTGCTCAGAAGCGGCCTCAGAGCTGGCGGCTTCAGAAGATGCAGCCTCACTGGAAGCAGCCACAGAGCTGGCTGCCACGGAAGAAGCGGCACTGGAAGCGGTGCTGGAGGCTGCACCGCAGCCTGCCAGCAGGCCGGCAGCCAGAGCAGCGCTCAGGATAACGGAAAGGAATTTATTGCATTTCATCTTAAAAAGGTACTCCTTTGTCTGATTTCTGCGCCCATACGCGCAGTGCCTATGATACCATGCCCCCGGACGAAAAGCAAGCGCAGCACGGCCGTTTTCACAGTTCCGCGCTGCGCCTGTTCTGTTTAAGATGCCTGTTCCAGCGGATCGACCACGACCGGACAGGTCTCATACAGTTCCACCGGATCCAGATCCACGCATTCACAAGGATCCATCTTCCCGCTGGTGTCCCAAGCTGCCGTGTCATTCAAAACAGTCAGCCGGTCTCGGAAATAGTCCGGATCTCTCATAGGCTCAAAGACTCCGCCGCGCTCCAACAGAGGCTTTGCATCGTACAACCGGACTGAGCCATCGCTGAAATACAGGTAGATCGTAAAATTCTCACCTGCAACAGCCTGCAATACTTTTGGCATATAATCCATATTGTACACTCCCTTCAGATCAGAGGCTCCACATGGTTCAAAGGCTTGGCATCCCGTGCAAGTTCCCAGTTCTGCATCAATTCATCTTTATGCAGTTCGCACCAGGCAAGGATCAGCTTTAACTGCCGCCCCGGCAATGCGCCCCGGATCACACAGGAATTCTGGATATCTACCAACGCCTTATACCCACCGTATTCCGCATGGAAGTGCGGCGGATTGTGATCACTGTAAAACATGGTAACGCGGATCCCGCAAAACAAGCTGATCTCCGGCATGGCACTTTCCTCCTGTCAGCATCAGTATAACACAGCTATGTATCTTTTGTCCATCATTTCTTCCAGAACGCCTTCTGGTAGCTGGCAAAGGCGCCGATCTGGTTGGCGTCGTTGCCAAAGCGGCAGGGCACGATCTCGGGGCAGGGCAGCAGGCGGGCCTGAGCCTCGCCGAAGGGGTGGCCCTTGAGGATGAAGTCCTCGTACACCTCGTTCAGGGTATCGATGAGGATGCTCTGGCTGCTGACGCCGCCGCCAACGGCGACCCGCTCCAGATCCAGCAGGATGGTCAGGTTGTAGATCTGCACCGCCACCGCTTCGCAGAAGGTGCGCAGGGCCGCGTTGGCTTCCGGCTCTCCGGCGTGAACGGCCTCAAAGAAGACGCGGCCGTTCATGGGTGCATCCGGTGCAAGGCCCTTGCAGGCGCGGTAGCCGTCCAGCAGGGCGCTGGTGCTGCACTGGCAGGCCATGGTCTTTTTGCCGCTGTGCCACTCGTCGGCGTTGGTGTTGACGAAGCTGTACTCACCTGCCGTACAATCCCGGCCCCGCACCAGCTTGCCGTCAATGATGAGTCCGCCGCCCACGCCGGTGCCGATGATGAACACCGCCGCGTTGCGGCAGCCCTTCAGGGCTCCCAGCTCCAGCTCGGCAATGGCCGCTGCTTTGCCGTCGTTCTCGATCCAGACCCTGCAGCCGCACTTTTCAGCCAGACGGGGCCCCACCGGCGTACCCACATTATACTGGATGGAAGGCGCACCGCCGCCCTTGACTACACCGTTCTCCGCGTCGATGAAGCCGGGCAGGCTCAGGGCAATACCATCCACCTCGTCTTTATGAGGCAGGTAGAGATCCCGCAGGGTGTTCAGAAAATGCTCCTGACTGTCGCTGGGGGTGGGGATGCTGCCGGTGTCGGTCTGATTCAGCTGCTCGTCCATCACCGAATACTTGATCCCTGTGCCGCCCACATCAAAAACCATGACTTTCATTCGATTGTCCTCCTGCGCTTTTTCTTTATTATAAAGCAAACTCTCTGCAAAATCCAGCCTGAAGGCCCGTCTTCGTACAACCTCTCCGTCGAGCTTGCACCCGCCAGCTCCCCCAGCAGGGTAAAAAAATCCCACGCTGCGGCAAAGCAAAACGCAGCGCGGGAACGAAGATAGCTTAATTCAGAACGATGTCAGCGCTCAGCGGGCAACAACATACTTGTGCAGGGTCTTGCGGACTGCGCCGTTGCCAGCGTACAGCTCCTTGACCATGCCCTCGATCTGCTCGCCCAGACCGACCTCGTACAGATCCACACCGAAGATGTCGGCACGGCTGTACAGATTCTTCAGGCAGCTGAAGTCCTGCTCACCTTCCTTGACCTCCAGAGGAGCCACGATGGCCTGCAGCTCTGCCAGCATGGGATCGGGAGAGATCTCAAAGGCATTGCCGTTGTCATCCACGCCCTTCAGGTAGCGGGCATAACCAGCCAGCACCAGGGGGATCAGCACCAGGTTGGACTTGTCCAGACCGTGTGCCTCGTAAGCCTTGATGGTCTCGCCGAAGCGGATGGCCAGCTTCTGGGAGGTATCGGTAGCGATACGCTGGGGTGCATCGGGCATGAAGGGGTTGGGCAGGCGGCGGTTGATGACGGCACCGATGAACTCATAGGGGTTCAGGACGCCGGGATCCACGACCACGGGCATTGCCTCGATATAACCGATCTTCTGGATGAAGGAGCGCAGATCTTCGTCGGCCATCTCGGCGCTGATGAGGGTGTAATCCAGCATGCAGCCGTAAATGGACATTGCAGTGTGCAGCGGGTTCAGGCAGGTGCAGACCTTCATCTTCTCGATCTTGTCAACGGTCTCGCGGTCGCAGTACAGCACACCGCCCAGCTCCAGCGGAGGACGGCCGTTGGTGTAGTGATCCTCGATGCACAGGTACTGGGTCTCCTCAGCATTGACGAAGGGAGCCGTGAAGGTGTGCTTCTCGGTCACGATGGTGTAGTTATCCTCAAAGCCGTCGTCAGCCAGCATCTTCTGGACCTTGGCATCGGGACGGGGGGTGATCTTATCGATCATGCTCCAGGGGAAGGTGATCTTGGTCTCGTCCTGCACATAAGCCAGGAACTCAGCGGGGACCAGACCCTGCTCGACCCACTTGGAAGCGTAGGCAAAGACAGCAGCCTTGACCTTATCGCCGTTGTGAGAGCAGTTGTCCATGCTCTGCACGGTCAGGGGCAGCTTGCCGGCCTTGAAGCGCTCGTACAGCAGAGCGGTGACCTTGCCCATGGCCAGCACGGGGGTCAGGCCGCGCTCCAGATCAGCGGGAGCAACGCCGTAGCCCTTCTCGGTGATGGTGAAGGAGATCATCTGCAGGCTGGGTGCCTGGAAGATCTCGACCAGACGTGCCCAGTCCTCACCAAAGGAGTAGTCGGCCTTCAGGCTCTCGGTAACGGAAGCGATGACCTTCTTCTCGATGTCGCCGGTGGACTTCAGGCAGACCAGCAGGCTCAGGTTGTCATAGGGCTGGTAAGCCTTGTCAATGATCTCATAGTCAAAGCTCTCGGCCACGATGACACCGCGGTCATACTTGCCGCTGTTCAGAGCCTCGTTCAGGATGGCTGCGGGGAAGGCACGGAAAATGTTGCCTGCACCGAAGTGGACCCAGGTGGGTTCTGCGTGGGTCTTGGCCTTGACAGCCTCAACATCGAACTTGGGCAGCTCGTAGCCCTTTTCTGCCCACTCGGCGGACAGATTGCCGTTCTTGATATCAGACAGCTTCATTGCGCTCAGCCTTTCTTCTTTTCTTCATCCAGACGGTCCAGCAGATCCCAGACACCCAGCATGTACTGGATACCCAGGGCACGGTCGTACTTGCCATAGCCGGGGCGGCAGTTGCCGGGGCCTTCCTCCCACAGCTGACGGCCGTGGTCGGGGCGGATGTAGCCTTCAAAGCCGCAGTCATGGTAAGCGCGCAGGATCTCAATGATGCCGGTCTCGCCGCAGCAGTCGCGGTGGGCAGCCTCAGAGAAGTCGCCGTTGGGGAAGTGATGGATGTTGCGGATGTGTGCAAATGCAATGCGGTCGCAGTGCTTGCGGACGATCTCAGCAACGTTGTTGTTGGGGTTTGCATTCAGGCTGCCGGAGCAGAGGGTCAGGCAGTTGTACTCGTCGTCCACCATGCTCAGGAAGCGGTCGATGCTCTCAGCATCCACCAGCAGGCGGGGCAGGCCGAAGATATCCCAAGGGGGATCGTCCATGTGGATGGCCATCTTGATGTCGCACTCGCGGCAGGTGGGCATGATGGCTTCCAGGAAGTACTTCAGGTTCTCCCACAGCTTTTCCTTGGTGACAGGGGCGTAGGCCTTGAACAGCTCATCCAGCTTTGCCATGCGCTCCGGCTCCCAGCCGGGGAAGGTCATGTTGTACTTCTCGGTAAAGCCCAGGATGTAATCGGCCATGGCCTTGTAGTCGTCCTGGATCATGTCCTTCTGATAGAACAGAGCGGTGGAACCATCGCCGACGGGATGGAACAGGTCGGTACGGGTCCAGTCAAAGATGGGCATGAAGTTGTAGCAGATGACCTTGACACCGAACTTGGACAGATTGCGGATGCACTGCTTGTAGTTCTCGATGTACTTGTCGCGGGTGGGCAGACCAATCTTGATGTCGTCGTGGACGTTGACGGACTCAACAACGTCCATATCGAAGCCGTAGGCGTGGATCTGATCGGCGACTTTCTGGATCTCATCGATCTCCCAGATCTCACCAGGCATCTTGTCGTGCAGTGCCCAGACGATGCTGGTCACGCCGGGGATCTGCTTGATGTCGTTGAGGGTGATGGGATCGTTGCCTTCACCGTACCAACGCCAACCCATTTTCATAGGCATAGTGGGTTTCCTCCTTATATGTTGCTTTGCTTCCAAGTGCGCACAGCGGATGCTGCACGCACATTCCTGCTTATATTCTAATATATCAGTTCCGACTTGGCAATTGACGTTTTGACAAGTTTTGATGTCCTTTCTTGTATACTTTACACAAAAAGACGGCCACACATGGGATTTTACCCCCGTGCGGCCGCCGTATACGCCTTTTGTTCAATTTGACGAAGCAAATTTTACCACGTGTCGCCTGTGCCGATGAAATAATCCGGATGGGCGGCACGGGCCTGCTCCACGCTGAGCTTGTAACGGTGCAGATGTTCGCTCAGCGCACGGCTCACATCGTCCTCGGAGCCGTGCAGCACAGCCTCCAGAATGCGGGTGTGCGCCCCGCAGACGGATTTGTTCTCCACGGTCTGCAGGCTGAACTTGCGCAGCCGCTCGATGTGCTGGAAGGTGGAGAGCATATGGTCAAAATGCTCCTCCATACCGCACAGCTCAAAGGCGCGGCGGTGGAACGCATTGTCCAGATCCAGCATCCGGGTCTCGCGGTTTTCTGCCCCGGCGTCGCTTTCCAACACCCGGTACTGCTCAATGAGCAGGCGGTAAGCGGCCTCCTGTTCCCCGGTCAGACGGCCGCGGATGTGGTTCAGGATCTCCTTTTCCAGGGTGAAACGGGCAAACTGCTCCATTTCCATCAGTTTCAGGTCAATGGGGGCCACATAGGTGCCGCTCTGGGGCTTGATGGTGACCATGTGGGCGATGTTGAGCATGATCAGCGCCTCCCGCATGGGGGTGCGGCTGATGCCAAGCTCCTGGGCCAGCTCGTGGTCGTTCAGTTCATCGCCGGGCTTGAGTTCCATGGTGATGATCCGGCTGCGGATGGTCTCGTAGGCTGCTTCCCGGGCACTCCGTACTGCCATACTATCCTCGCTCCTTTTGGGCTTTGTTCCGTTCGTTTTTACTGATATATCAGTATCTGCTTCATTTTACCCCAGAACCCTGTCCGGCGTCAATTGGAAAACTGCCCAAATCCGGAAGTTTTTCTTGTCAATCCTGCCGTTTCTTCCACGGGCCGTAAAGGACGATGCCCCATACCGCTGCCAGTGCCAGCCCGCAGAACACATCGATGATGGAATGCTGCTTTGTGAACACCGTGGAAGCGCAGATCAGCCCGGCCCAGACCCAGGCCAGCACCTTCAGGCCCGGGCGGCCCTTGGCCAGTTTGCTGCCGGAAAAGGCAAGGGCCATGCAGGCAGAACTCTGGCAGTGGATGGAGGGACAGACATTGACCGAGGCATCCGCCTTCCAGATCATCTGCATCAGGGTCATGGCAAAGTTGTCCCGGCCGATGGCCTCCGCTGTGGGGCGGATGTCCAGCCCGTTGGGAAGCACCATATAAATAATGAGACAGAACGTCATGCCCGAGAACATCATCAGACAGAGCTTGTCGTAACTGGCAGTATCGAACCACCACAGCAGGGCCGTGACCCCCGCCAGCAGCAAAAACCAGCTGCAATAAGGGAAGATGAACCACTCGTTGAAGGGGATCCTGTCATCCAGCGGGGAGTGGATGATGTATTTGGGGTCTGTGATGGTCAGATCCAGCCAGAAGAACCAGATCAGGTAAAGCACCCAGTAGGCCTGGAACCACAGATGCGGCTTCAGCCGGGCGCGCAGGGATTTTGCGTTCATGTACTTTCTCCTATAAAATTACTCGCAAGGTAATTATTTTACCATAAAACGCGAACTTGCGCAAATGCAAAATGTAAGATACAATAGGGTTGATATCCAAACCTCTCAGGCGCTTCGCGCCAGCTCCCCTGGCAGGGGAGCCAGGTTCACGCTACTGCCCTCTTGCCTCCCCTATCAGGGGAGGTGTCACCGCAGGTGACGGAGAGGTTTTTCCAAAGGAGAATCTATGTCAAATCCTATTCCCATCCGTCTGGTCGCTCTGGATCTGGACGGCACCCTGCTTTCCCACCACAGCGAGATCACGCCCCGCACCCGGCAGGCCATTGCAGCCGCCGTGAAGCGCGGGGTCATCGTTCTGCCCTGCACCGGGCGTCCCCTTGCCAGCCTGCCGCCGGTGGTGGCACAGCTGGAGGGCGTCCGGTACGCCATCACCTCCAACGGCGCCGCCGTCTGGGATCTTGGCACCGACCCCATGGGGGCCGTGTACAGCCGCTACGGCAGCACCCGGCAGCCCATCAGCCAGCCCACCCTGCTGGCCGGAGAGCCCATGCCGGTGGAACTGGCCCGGGAGGCCTTTGCACTTTACATGGAGTACCCCGGTGCCATGACGGTCTTTGCCGACGGCCGCGCCTACCGCGACCCCGCGGCCATGGAGCGCTTTGCCGCCCGGGCGGCCCGCCGCTCCACCGAGGCCGTCCAGCCCAACGACGGACGCTTTACCATCGTGCGGGATCTGGGCGAGTGGATGAGCCGCCACGCCCACGAGATCGAGAAGTTCTGTATGTTCTTTGACACGCCCGAGCAGGCCCGGGCCGCTCTCCCCCGCTTCTGCGCCCTGCCCGGGGCCGAGGTGGTGCAGGGTGCCCCGGACAACGTGGAGCTGACGGAACAGGGCGTGGACAAGGGCCATGCCCTGCTGCAGCTGGCCGCCCGGCTGGGCATCCCCCGCGAGGCCACCCTTGCCGTGGGCGACAGCGAGAACGACCGCGCCATGCTGGAACAGGCCGGCGTGGCCGCTGTG
Organism: bacterium; assembly: GCA_963612415.1. Classification (GTDB taxonomy): domain Bacteria; phylum Bacillota; class Clostridia; order Oscillospirales; family Ruminococcaceae; genus Faecalibacterium. Next base: position 8,496 of record CAVDVT010000013.1, read on the forward strand.
ATGGCCAACGGCATGCCTGAAATGAAGGCGCTGGCCGACCTTGTCAGCGTGAACGACTGCGACCACGACGGCGTTGCAGAGCTGTTTGAGCGGCTGGATCTCTGACCGTTCGGCATTTTTGTGCAATGTATACAAGCTCTTATGCAAAACATTGTGCTTGTTGAGCATTACCAAATACGGTTTTGTCGTTTATACTAATAATACGAACGTATGGTGGGGAGAGTGTGCCCGTCGGGCCGGTTTTCCCACCCTTGAGAGAGTCAAATAAAAAGGAGAAATGCGTTATGAATCCCATTGTTGAAAAGGTCTATCAGATCGGCATTATCCCTGTTATCGCCTTTAACAGCGTCGACGAGGCTCTGCCCCTGTGCAAGGCTCTGGCCGACGGCGGCCTGCCCGCTGCTGAGGTCACCTTCCGCACTGCATGTGCTGAGGAGTGCATCCGCAAGATCCACGAGGAGATGCCCGAGATGCTGCTGGGCGCAGGCACTGTCCTGACCACCGAGCAGGCTGACCGTGCTATGGCAGCTGGTGCTTCCTTCATCGTTGCTCCCGGCTTCGACCCCGAGGTCTGCAAGCACGTCATCGACAAGGGCGGCATCATGATGCCCGGCACCGCTTCCGCAGGCGAGATGCAGCAGGCCATGAACATGGGCTGCGAGGCTCTGAAGTTCTTCCCCGCTGAGGCCAACGGCGGCGTCGGCATGCTGAAGAACATCGGCGCTGCCCTGAAGGGTGCCCGCTGGATGTGCACCGGCGGCGTCAACGCCAAGAACGTCAACGATTACCTGGGCTATGACCAGATCTTCGCTGTGGGCGGCACCTGGATGTGCAAGAGCGATGTCATCAAGGCCGGCGACTGGGCAAAGATCACTGCTCAGAGCAAGGAAGCTGTTGACACCATGCTGGGCCTGAAGCTGATGCACGTTGGCATCAACACCGGCAACGAGGAGGAGGCCATGAAGGTCGCCAACCTGATCGGTGGTCTGCTGAACATGAAGGTCGCTCCCGGCAACTCCAGCATCTTTGTTGGCAACAAGGAGTTCGAGATCATGAAGAAGCCCGGCCGCGGCACCAATGGCCACATTGCCATCGGCTGCAACAACGTGGACCGCGCCATCTATCACCTGACCCAGCGCGGCGTGAAGTTTGATCTGGACAGCAAGAATGTCAAGAACGGCAAGACCGTTGCCTGCTACTTTGCTGACGAGATCGCTGGCTTTGCCTTCCACCTGGTGCAGGCATAAGCTCCCGCATCCCCTTTTTGTAAAAGCCTGCCGCACCGGTACGCCCTGCGGCGGGATGATTTAATCACCTGAGAATAAAGGAGAATACCACAATGAAAGTCGTTACTTTTGGCGAACTGATGGTCCGTCTGCAGCCGTTCAACTACGAGCGTTTCGTTCAGGCTAACAACCTGGAGTTCACCTTTGGCGGCGGCGAGGCCAACGTTGCTGTTTCTCTGGCCAACTACGGCCTGGATGCAGCTTTCGTCACCAAGCTGCCCGCACACGCCATTGGCCAGGCCGCTATCAACAGCCTGCGCCGCTACGGCGTTGACACCAGCATGATCACCCGTGGCGGTGACCGCGTTGGTATCTACTACAACGAGAAGGGCGCTTCTCAGCGTGGTTCCGTCTGCATCTACGACCGTGCCAACAGTGCTATCCAGCTGGCTCAGCCTTCTGACTTTGACTGGGACAAGATCTTCGAGGGCGTGGATTGGTTCCACTTCACCGGCATCACCCCGGCTCTGGGCCAGAACGTTGTTGAGATCTGCCTGGAGGCCTGCAAGGCTGCCAAGGCTCACGGCGTGAAGATCAGCTGCGACCTGAACTACCGCGGCAAGCTGTGGACCCGTGAGCAGGCTCGTGCCGCTATGACCGAGCTGTGCCAGTACGTTGACGTCTGCATCTCCAACGAGGAGGACGCAAAGGACGTGTTCGGCATCGAGGCCGAGGCTACCGATATCTATGGCGGCAAGCTGAATGCTGAGGGCTACAAGAGCGTTGCCAAGCAGCTGGCTGACAAGTTCCACTTCGAGAAGGTCGCTATCACCCTGCGTGAGAGCCACAACGCTTCCGAGAACGGCTGGAGCGCAATGCTGTACGATGTTGCTTCCGACGAGTACTGCTTCTCCAAGAAGTACGAGCTGAAGATCATCGACCGCGTTGGCGGCGGCGACTCCTTCGGCGGCGGCCTGATCTACGCTCTGCTGACCGGCAAGTCCACTCAGGACGCTGTCGAGTTCGCTGTTGCTGCTTCCGCTCTGAAGCACTCCATCGAGGGCGACTACAACATGATGACCGTTTCCGAAGTCGAGAAGCTGGCTGGCGGCGACGGTTCCGGCCGTATCCAGCGCTAAAAAAGGTTACAGGAGGGCGTCCGACATGGATATCCGTTATTCCTGCAACCAGAAAGACTTCAAGCGCTATACCACTGAGGAGATGCGCGACGAGATGCTCATCACCGGCCTGTACAAGGCCGATGAAGTGGTGGCCGTGTACAGCCATGTGGACCGCATGGTCACGCTGGGCTGCATGCCCGTCCATGAGACGGTGTCCATCGACAAGGGCATTGATGTCTGGGCCAACTTTGGCACCCACTATTTCCTCGAGCGGCGCGAGATCGGTATGTTCAACATTGGCAAGGACTCCACGGGCATCGTGGTGGCCGACGGTGTGAAGTATGAGCTGGGCTACAAGGACTGCCTGTACATCACCCAGGGCACCAAGGAAGTGACCTTTGCTTCCGCTGATCCCGAGCATCCTGCCAAGTTCTACATGGTGTCTGCTCCGGCACACTGCGCTTACGAGACCCGCCTGATCAAGATGGCCGATGCAAACCATCGTCCTCTGGGCAGCGTGGAGACCTGCAACAAGCGCACCATCAATCAGTTCATCCACCCGGATGTGCTGAAGACCTGCCAGCTGAGCATGGGCATGACCGAACTGGACCCCGGTTCCAACTGGAACACGATGCCCAGCCATACCCATGAGCGGCGGATGGAGATCTACACCTACTTTGAACTGCCCGAGGGGCAGGTGGTGTTCCACATGTGCGGTGAGCCTACCCAGACCCGCCACATCGTGATGCACAACGAGGACGCTGTCATCAGCCCCTCCTGGAGCATCCACAGCGGCGTTGGCACCTCGAACTATACGTTCATCTGGGCCATGGGCGGCGAGAACATGGAGTTCGACGACATGGATAATATCGCCACCACCGACCTGCGCTAAACGCAGAACCAAGCCCCGTACCGGCATCCCGGCACGGGGCTTTTTTGAAAAGAAGGAGAACTACAATGGATCTTACTGCATTTGACCTGAAGGGCAAGGTTGCCCTGATCACCGGCGGTGCCCACGGCATCGGCTTCTCCATTGCCGAGGGCATGGCAAAGTGCGGCGCTACCGTCTGCTTCAACTGCTCCAACGAGGGCAGCCTGGAGAAGGGCCTGGCCGCTTACAAGGCCGCCGGCATCGACGCACACGGCTATGTGGCCGACGTGACCGACGAGGACGCTGTGAACGCCATGGTCGCCCAGATCAAGGCTGACGTGGGCCCTGTGGACATTCTGGTGAACAACGCCGGTCTGATGAAGCGCGTTCCCATGATCGAGATGAGCCACACCGATTTCCTGCGGGTCATCGATGTCCATGTGGGCGGCGCTTTCAACTGCTCCAAGGCAGTGCTGCCCGACATGATCGCCAAGCGCGAGGGCAAGATCATCAACATCTGCTCCATGATGAGCGAGCTGGGCCGTGAGACCGTTTCCGCCTACGCTGCCGCAAAGGGCGCCCTGAAGATGCTGACCCGCAACATCGCTTCCGAGTACGGCGAGTACAACATCCAGTGCAACGGCATCGGCCCCGGCTACATTGCCACCGCCCAGACCGCTCCCCTGCGCGAGATCCAGCCCGACGGCAGCCGCCATCCCTTTGACACCTTTATCTGTGCCAAGACCCCCGCAGGCCGCTGGGGCGATCCTGAGGACATGGTGGGCCCCTGCGTCTTCCTGGCCTCTCACGCCTCTGACTTTGTGAACGGTCAGATCCTCTACGCCGACGGCGGCATCCTGGCCTACATCGGCAAGCAGCCCAAATAACCCACCGACCCTCTCCGTCAATGCTGCGCATTGCCACCTCTCCCAAAGGGAGAGGCTATTGCGGCTCCTCTGATAGGTGCATTGCAATTCTTCAGTTGCTTTCCTATCAGATGGGTTGGCTCCCCCTTCGGGGGAGCTGGCGAGCGTAGCGAGACTGAGAGGGCCTGTTTTATTTTTCACATTTTTGTAAAGTATTTGTTATTGTATTTTTCGTTCCATCCCTGTATAATAGTTGCTTGTGGACAACTTTTCACAAGAGTTGTGCTGCGAAGAAATGATTTCGTCACAAGTAAGGAGAAATACAGATGAAACTGAAGAATATTGCTGTTGTGGCCGCTGCTCTGGCTCTGGCCGTTGGTATGACCGCCTGCGGTGGTTCCGCAAGCTCCACTGCTGCATCCTCTGTGGCAAGCTCTGCTGCCGCTTCTTCCGAGGCTGCTTCCAGCGAGGCTGCCTCCTCTGAGGCCGCTGTTGAGCCCGCTGAGTACACCGTGTACAACACCACCGGTGAGAAGGTCACCGAGCTGTACCTGTACGCTGAGGGTTCCGAGGACAAGGGCGAGAACCTGGCTGCTGACGGCCTGGCCGATGGCGACAGCGTTGTGCTGACCCTGCCCGAGGACGCTGCACAGGACGCCAACTACATCCTGGAGTTCACCACCGAGAGCGGCGACGTGCAGAGCTTTGAGACCCTGCACTACGAGGTCACTCCCATCTCCCTGCTGAGCGTTGACGCTGCCGCAGGTGCTACCCCCATCGCTTTCGCTGCTCCCCAGCAGTAAGCTCATAAAAATAAGCCATGCAGTGCAGATGCACCGCATGGCTTATTTTTTATGCCGGAACGCTCAGGCTCAGACTTTTTCGATGGTGATGGTCCACTCGCTGGTCAGGGCCTCATCGGGCTCCAGGACCTCGTGCTTACCTTCCTCATTGACACTGTTGGCCCAGCCGTTCCAGGGCTCCATGCAGACAAAGCTCTCGGCATCCTGCTGCCACAGCACACCGTTGGTAAAGCTCTCGTCGGCGTTCACAGTGACTTTGTGGCCGTTGCCCTTGTCGGTAAAGCTCATGGGGAACTCCACGCCGGTCATCAGGCGGATGGAGTTGTCAGCGCCCTCCTTGCGGGTCAGGGTGATCTTTTCGGGGGCAGCGGGCTGCTCACCCTTGGCGTTCTCAGAGCAGGTGGCGCACTTGATGTCAAAGTCCACATTCTCCAGTGCAGAAGCGTTGAAGTAGGGGTGGTAGCCAAAGCTGAAGGGCATGGGGACATCGCCCTCATTGATGACGGTCATGCTGATAGAAGCGGTGTTGCCGTCCAGATTATAATTCACCAGCAGGGTGAAATCAAACGGATAGAGGAACTTGGTCAGCGGGGTGGACTCCAGGATCAGGGTCACACCGTCGGGGCCAACGCTCTCCACTTCCCAGGCACACAGGTCTGCAAAGCCGTGGCACTCCATGGGGTAAGCCTTGCCGTCAAACAGGTGAACGCCGCCGTCCGGGTTGCCGCAGCTGGGGAACAGCACGGGCACGCCAAAGCGGGGGCGGTTGCACTCGCTGAAGTTGGGGCGGCGGGTCCAGATGTACTCGTCGCCATCCAGCGTGAAGCCAGTGATCATACCGCCGCGCTCGGGGGTAATGGTCAGGCTGGTCTTGGCAGCAGGGTCCGTGATGACGTACTGCTCGTAGCAGGCGTTGCCTTCGGTAACGTACTGGGTCGTGATCTGGTTCATAGAAAAAACCTCCCTGTCATTTTTTACACAAAAAGGCCGCTGTGCGCAGAAAACTGCGCACAGCAGCCATTTTTATTTTTACAGAACGACGCCGTCCTTGAAGATGGAGATCTCGCGGAAGCCGTGCTTTTCGGCCTTGGTCTGCTCACCGCTGGCAACGCGGATGACCAGATCCAGCAGGTCGTGGGC
>CAVDVT010000014.1:0-7200 GCA_963612415.1 bacterium
CGGCCACAGCGTTCAGCATTTCAAGGTCAAAGCCGGTGCGCACCCCGTCAGTATCGATGCTGTTCAGGCAGATCTCGCCGGCGCCGTGTTCCACGCACCAGCCGATCCACTCCAGCGCATCCCGGCCGGTGTCCTCGCGCCCGCCCTTGGCAAACACCCGGAACTGCCCGTTCACCCGCTTGACATCTGCCGAAAGCACCACGCACTGGTTGCCGTAGCGCTGGGCTGCCGCCGGGATGAGATCCGGGTTTTTCAGGGCACCCGAGTTGACGCTGACCTTGTCGGCCCCGCATTTCAGCACCCGGTCAAAATCTTCCAGCGTGTTGATGCCGCCGCCCACGGTCAGGGGGATAAAAATTTCGCTGGCCACCCGGGTCAGGATGTCGGTAAAGAGGGCGCGGCCCTCAAAGCTTGCCGTGATGTCGTAGAACACCAGCTCGTCGGCCCCGGCAGCGTTGTACAGCCGGGCCATTTCCACGGGGTCGGCCACATCTTTGATGCCCTCAAAGTTCGTGCCCTTGACCACACGGCCGTTCCGCACGTCCAGACAGGGGATGATTCGTTTGGTTATCATATCATTTCCCCTCCGTTTATTCCTGCACCAGTTCTACGCATTGTTTCAGGTCAAGCGCTCCGGTGTAGAGGCTTTTACCCAGAATGGCGGCCGCCGTGCCCATTTTTTGGAGTTCCAGCAGCTCGGCCTCGGTGGAAATGCCGCCGCTGGCCGTAAAGTCCACCCCCGGCACCTCCGCCGCCAGCTGGCGGTAAAGGGCCAGATTGGTGCCCTGCATGGCACCGTCGCAGGCAATGTCGGTGTAGATGATGGCTCTGCACCCGGCATCCGCCAGCCGCCTGCAGAAGTCCACACCCGGCTCGGCGCTGACCTCCTTCCAGCCGTGGATGGCCACACGGCCGTCCCTGGCATCCACGCCCACGGCGATCTTATCACCGTATTTCTGCAGCATCCGGGCCGTAAAATCAAAATCCGTCACGGCCACGCTGCCAAGGATGCAGCGGCCTACCCCGAGGGAGAGATATTTTTCAATGCGCTCCTCAGTGCGGATGCCGCCGCCCACCTCAATGTACAAACCGCCCTGTTTTGCCAGCGCGGCAATGGTATCGTAGTTGGAAAGGGTGCCGTCCTTGGCGCCGTCCAGATCCACAACGTGGAGATACTTTGCCCCGGCAGCAAGGAACTGCCGGGCCTGCGCACAGGGGTCCTCCCCGTAAACGGTCATCCGGTCGTAATCGCCCTGGGTCAGGCGCACCACCTTGCCGCCCCGCAGGTCAATGGCTGGGAATAACTTCATCGCTTCACCCTCACAATTCTGCAAATGCCTTCAGAATGCGCAGCCCCGTATCCCCGCTTTTTTCCGGGTGGAACTGGGTGCCGTAAACACGGCCCGCCTTCACAACACCGGTCACGGGCAGGGAATAATCGCTCACCGCAAGGGTGTTGGCCGCGCAGTTCTTTCCATAGTAGCTGTGAACATAGTAAACGTACTCGCCCTCGTGGATGTACCGGAACAGCGGGTCGTCCCTGACGATGTGCAGGGCGTTCCAGCCGATCTGCGGCACCTTGAGGGCCTTGTCCGTCAGATCCGGCTCCAGCGGGCAGACCTGACCCGGAATAAAGCCAAGGCCTGCGTGTTCGCCGTATTCATAGCTTTTTTCAAACAGCAGCTGCATCCCCAGGCAGATGCCCAGCAGCGGCTTTTTTTCCGCCTGCTCTTGGATGACCGGCACAAGGCCGGTGGCTTCCAGCTTTTCCATAGCATCGGCAAAGGCACCCACGCCGGGCAGGATGAGCCGGTCGGCCCGGCGGATGGCATCAGCGTCGGCGGTCACCTGCGCTTCCTGCCCCAGATGGGCCAGACTGGAGCGCAGGCTGAACAGGTTGCCCACGCCGTAATCGATGATGGCGGTCATACCAGCAGTCCTTTCGTGGAGGGGATCTCGTCCCGGTGGGCAGCGTCAATGGCCACAGCGGCTTCCAGCGCGTGGCCCGCACCCTTGAAGCAGGCTTCCAGGATGTGGTGTGTGTTCTCGCCCGCAAACTGGACAAAGTGGACCGTGGCCGGCACGTTGCGGGCAAAGCCCAGCCAGAACTCCGACGCGCACTCCACATCAAAATCGCCCACTTTTTCGGTCTTGCAGTGGACATCCCAGTTCAGGGTACACCGGCCCGAAAGGTCTACCGCACACAGCACCAGCGCTTCGTCCATGGGCAGGTAGAAGCTGCCGTACCGTTTGATGCCCCGCATCTCGCCAAGCGCCCGGGCAAAGGCCTGCCCCAGCGCAATGCCGATGTCCTCAGCCGTGTGGTGGTAGTCCACCTCCACGTCGCCGTGGCAGGTCAGCACCAGATCAAACCGTCCGTGCCGGGCAAACAGCTCCAGCATGTGGTTCAGAAACCCGCAGCCGGTGTCCACCTGATACCGCCCCGCGCCGTCCAGATTCAGGGTCAGCTCGATCTGCGTTTCGTTGGTGTTGCGTTCCAGTGTCACTTCCCGCATGGGTCATTCCTCCCTAATTTTGTCCAGTGCGTCCAGGAAGGCCTGCATCTGCTCCGGCGTTCCAATGGTGATGCGCAGCCAGTTTTCAATGCGCGGGGCATCGAAATGCCGCACCAGAACGCCCTTTTCCTTCAACTTCCGGTACAATTCGCCGCCGTTTTTCTTTTGGGTAGAAGCGAACAGGAAGTTGGAGCGGCTGTCCAGCACCGCAAAGCCCCGGGCTTCCAGCTGCTGTTTTGTCCATGTGCGCGTCTCCATGATGGCAGCGCGGGTGCGGTCAAAATAGGCGGTGTCTTCCAGCGCGGCCTGCCCGGCTTTCAGGGTCAGGCGGTTGATGTTGTAGGGGTTCAGGCTGAACTTGACCCGGTTCAGGTCGGCAATGAGCTTTGCATTGCCCATGGCAAGGCCCAGCCGGGCACCGGCCAGCTGGCGGGATTTGGAGAAGGTCTGCACCACCAGCAGGTTGTCGTACTGGTCAATGAGGGGCACACAGCTCTCGCCGCCAAAATCCACGTAGGCTTCGTCCACGATCACCACATTGTCGGGGTTGGCTTTCAGGATGCCCTCAATGGCGCTGCGGGGCAGTGCAATGCCGGTGGGAGCATTGGGGTTGGCGATGACGATGGTCTGGTTCAGGCCGTGGTAATCCGCCGGGTCAAGGGTGAAATCCTCTTTCAGGGGGATGATGTGGCTGGGGATGTGCATCAGCCCGCACCAGACGCCGTAGCAGCCGTAGGTGATATCGGCATAGGCCAGCGGGTGGTCCTCATCGCAGAACGCCCGCAGCGCAAAGAACAGGTTCTCGTCACTGCCGTTGCCGGGCATGATCTGCTCCGGCTGCAGGCCAAAGTGGGCCGCGGCCGCCTTGAGCAGGTCGGCACAGGCGGGGTCCGAGTAGAGCCGCAGCTTTTCCACTTCGGCTTCGCTCACCGCCGCCACCACCGCCGGAGAGGGCAGGTAGGGGCTTTCGTTGGTGTTCAGTTTGATGTATTGCTGATCCTGCGGCTGTTCCCCCGGGGTGTAGGGGGTGACGGCCGCCAGCTTTGGAGAGAGATACTTACTCATTGTTGTTATCCTCATACCGAATGGTCACGCTCTTAGCATGGGCGTGCAGGCCCTCGCGCTCTGCAAAATCAGCAATGCGGGGCGCGGCCTTTTCCAGAGCCTCACGGGTGTAGTAGATAAAGCTGGACTTCTTGACGAAATCATCCACGCCCAGCGGGCTGGAAAAGCGGGCGGTGCCGCTGGTGGGCAGGGTGTGGTTGGGGCCTGCAAAGTAATCGCCCAGTGCTTCCGGCACATTGCGGCCCAGGAAGATGCTGCCTGCGTTCCGGATCTCGTTCAGCACGCCAAAGGGGTCTTCCACACAGACTTCCAGATGCTCCGGAGCAATGATGTTGCAGGCTTCAATGGCCTTGTGCAGGTCAGAACAGACGATGATCTTGCCGTTGTCGTCCACGCTGGCCCGGGCAATGGCGGCGCGGGGCAGCTGGGGGATCTGCACTTCCAGCTCAGCCTGCACGGCCTTTGCCAGCTCCGGGCTGTCGGTGACCAGCACGGGACTGGCCAGTTTGTCGTGTTCGGCCTGGCTGAGCAGATCGGCCGCCACCCAGGCCGGGTCACAGCCGCCGTCGGCCAGCACAAGGATCTCACTGGGGCCTGCGATCATATCAATGCCCACCTTGCCGAACACCTTGCGCTTGGCCGTAGCCACATAGATGTTGCCGGGGCCCACGATCTTATCCACAGCAGGGATGCTCTGGGTGCCGTAGGCCAGCGCCGCCACAGCCTGCGCACCGCCGGTCTTGAAGATCTTGGTCACACCCGCCGTGGCAGCAGCGGCCAGAATGACCGGTGCCACCCGGCCGTCCTTTCCGGCGGGGGTTGTCATTACAATTTCAGAAACACCCGCCACCTTGGCCGGGATGACATCCATCAGCACCGTGGAAGGGTAAGCTGCGGTGCCGCCCGGCACATAGACGCCCGCCTTTTCAATGGGGGTATATTTCTGGCCCAGCACGATGCCGGGCTTGTCGTTCATCACAAAATTTTTGTGGATCTGCTGGCGGTGGAAGGCCTCAATGTTGGCCGCCGCCTCCCGCAGGGTTTCCAGAAAATAGGGGTCCATGTTGGCAAAGGCCTCGTCGATCTCTGCCTGCGTCACCTGCAGGGCTTCGATCTCTGCCCCATCAAACTTCCGGGCATAGTCTTTCAGGGCCTCGTCGCCCCGGGCGCGCACGTCCGCAATGATGGCATCCACCACATCCTCCACGTTCTTCTCCGCGCGGATGTCGCGGTTCAGGATTTCTTCCGGCTTCAGCTCGTCAAAATTATACAGCTTGATCATTTTGCTTCCTCCTGTAAGGTCTTGCGCAGCTTTTCCAGCATGGTGTCCATCTCCTGGTGCTTGAACTGGTAGCTGGCCTTATTGGCAATGAACCGGGCCGAGATGGGCATGAATTCCGTGACCACCTTCAGGCCATTCTCCCGCAGGGTGGTGCCCGTTTCCACAATGTCCACAATGACATCCGAAAGCCCCAGGATGGGGGCCAGCTCAATGGAACCGTTCAGCTTGATGATATCGATGTCCCGCCCAATGGACGCATAGTAGCTCTTGGCAATGTTCACAAACTTGGTGGCCACCCGCACCGGGCGGCTGGGGTCATCCTGATAATCCGCCGGGGCAGCCACACACATCCGGCACTTGCCAAGGCCGGTGTCCAGCAGCTCGTAGACATCCGCCGAGGCTTCGGTCAGGATATCCTTGCCCACAATGCCCACGTCCGCGGCGCCGTGTTCCACATAGATGGCCACATCGCTGGGCTTGACAAGGAAGTACCGGATGCCGGCTTCCGGGTTTTCCACCACCAGCTTGCGGGTGGCGTTGTAATCTTCTGCACAGCCATAGCCGATGCGGGCCAGCAGGCCGTAGACCTTATCGCCCAGTCGGCCTTTAGGCAGGGCCACATTCAGCATCACCTGATCGGTGCTGTTCTTCTGCACCGGCGGCAGGGGTGCGCTCAGCCGGTCCAGCTCGTCCAGATAGACCGCAAAGCCGATGGCCCCGGCGCCGGGGGTGAACTTCTGCACCAGCAGGTCGTACCGCCCGCCCTTGAGCAGGGGGCGGGGCAGGCCCTGCAGATAGCCCTGAAAGACCAGACCGTTGTAGTATTCCATCTCACCGGCAAGGCTCAGGTCCAGCCGCACCGCACCGCCGGAAGCTTCCAGCGTATCGGCCAGCGCCCGCAGCTCTGCGGCGGCCGCCTGCATCCGGGGGTTGCGGCAGGCCTTTTCTGCCTTCTGCAGGGTCTCCGCATAACTGCCGGAAAGCTCCAGCAGCCCGGCCAGCGCATCGGCCCCGGCCGCGTCCAGCCCGGCTTCCCGGGCAGCAGCCCGCAGCTCATGGGCGTTTTTCTCCCGCAGCCGTTCCAGCAGGCCGGGCCGGGCCGCCGCAGGCACTTCCAGCGCATCCAGCAGACCGAACAGGTAGCCCATGTGGCTGACTTCCAGCACCCATTCTCCACCCAGCTGGGCAAGGCTCCGGGCGGCAAGGCCCACGGCCTTGCGCACCTGTTCTTCGCCCACAGCCCCCAGCAGTTCCAGACCCATCTGGGAGATCTCCTTGAAGGTATGGCTTTCGGCCGAGGGGCGGTAGACGTTTTCGTGGTAGTAATATTGCAGAGTCTCGCCCGGGGTCGGCTGGGCCGTTTTGGCAATGGAAAGGGTCACATCCGGCTTGAGGGCCAGCAGCCGCCCATCCAGATCCGTAAAGGTGATGACCTGCTCCGAGGACAAAAAGCTGCGGTTCTCCTGATACAGCCCGTATTCCTCAAAGCGGCCCATGTGGTATTTGCGGCAGCCTGCCGCCTCATACAGCGCCCGCAGTGCAAAGGAGGCCCGCTCCTTTGGCTGCAGATAGGAAAGATCCAGTTCCATTTTCCGTTCCCCCGTTTGTTTCCCTCACTCGATCACACAGTTCCCGGCGTTTTGTGCGGCGCACTCCGCACCCTTTGCCGGAATGTCTCTGGCTCTATTTTACTTTATCAAGATAAAGTTGTAAAGCATTAAAGTTCCAGCTTTTCAGCTCTATCTTACCGTTTTTCTGTGCGTTTGTACAGAAATGCGAAATCATTTCATGGCTTGGGCAAAACAGTTGACCGGTTCCGAAAACAAAACCCCGCCCCGGCTTCCTGCTGCAGAAACCGGGGCGGGGAACACATTATTTTGCCAGCTTCATATCCGGATGGGTCTTGGGGGTAAACACGATCTTCAGATCCATGCCCATTCCATCTGCCAGGCGCTTCAGCAGCTTCAGGGACGGATTGCGTGTCCCGTTTTCCAGCTTGCTGATATCTGCCTGATCGATGCCCGTGCGCTCTGCCAGCTCTTTCTGGGTCAGATTCTGAGAAATACGCGCATCTGCCATTGCCCGGATGATGTCCATTTCCGGTTGATTTTCCTCCCATTCCTTCCGGAAGGCTTCATCTTTCAGCTGTTCGTTCAGATACATATCCAGCGTCTTCATATCACTTACCCCGCCCTTTCTATAAAGTCTTTTCGATAAAGCTTTGCCTTTTCGATTTCCGCACGCGGTGTTTTCTGGGTCATCACCAGCTTGCTCCGCATTTTGATGTCAAGCCCATCCAGAAATTCTTCAGCCGGGCGCTGTCCATTTCTGGTCTCG
>CAVDVT010000014.1:7313-9836 GCA_963612415.1 bacterium
ATGCCATATTGTCAAGTAAAACAAAACCCCGCCCCGGCTTCCTGCTGCAGAAACCGGGGCGGGGAGAGACGCTTTTTACGTTCAGCCGATCAGCTCAAGGATCGCGGCCTTGGGGCGGGCGCCAACGGCCTGGCGCACCAGCTGGCCCTGCTCAAACACCAGCAGGGTGGGGATGCTCATCACGCCAAAGCGGGACGCCAGCTCGGGCTGCTCGTCCACGTTCACCTTGCCCACCTTCACATCGGTGCGCTCCTCAGCGATCTCGTCCACAATGGGGCTGACCATGCGGCAGGGGCCGCACCAGCTGGCCCAGAAGTCCAGCAGGACGGACTTTGTGCTGTGCAGCACTTCGGCTTCAAAGTTTTCGTTCGTAATGGTAATCACAGCCATATCAGGCACCTCCATGTCTCTATCCGCGCCCCGCAGCGGGGCGGGCATCTCCCTCAAAAGAAGGAGTGATTCTTACTTACACCCTTAGTATACCCCACTGTGCGCGGATTTTCCAGAGACAAAGTGTGAACAAAAAGGCGGCGGCCCGCCCCGTGTGGGGAGAGCCGCCGCCCTCAATTGTTCTTTGGAGTTCTCCGTCCGATCAGACGTAGATATCAACGGCAGCCAGCAGAGCGCCAACGCCCATCGATGCGACCATGGGAACCACAGTCCAGACTGCGCAGCCGATGTTGTAAGCGGCATTGATGATGCTGCCCTGGCTGTCAGCGACCTTCTTCTCGATCAGGCGGTCCAGCCAGCCGTTCTCGTTTGCCTTGCACTCTGCACGGGCGTCAGAGATCAGACGGAAATAGCCGTAGCCGGGGACGACCCATGCGCAAACAGCTTCCAGGGTAGTAGCGCCGCCCTGCGTGTAGGTCATTTCTTCTTCCGTCATCACGTTGTAGCAAGCGGGCATCATGATCTTGTTTTCCATAATAACACTCCTTAAAGCAATCTATCGTACGGTGCATTGCACACCGCTCGTTCCTCAGATAAACCGCACATCCTCCGGAAAGCTTTTTGTTGTTACAGGATCAGCAGGATGGCACTCAGGGGAGCCAGACCCACCACCATGGTGGTGGAAACGGCATCGCGCAGGAAATTGGATGCAGACTGGGACATATCGGCAGCGATATCATCCGCCGCACGGCCCAGAACGGTCAGGACATTGCCCTCCCGGTTGCTCTTTTTGTTGAGCCAGTCGCGGGACACCGAAATGCCCCAGATATAACTTGCGCCCAGCACGGCAGCACCCACAACGGTGGCTGCGGCGCCCATCACGCCCAGAATATCAAAATCTGCACCGCCCTCGGTGTAGATCATCTCATCTTCCGAAAGCACTGCGTACTTTGCAGGCAGATCCAGTTTCTTTTCCATTATTATAAACTCCTTCAGAAATGGCAGGCTTCTTTCCCGCAAGCTGCCCGATTTCTATTTTTATATTACTGCAACTGCCCATTTTTTGCAACGGATTTTGTGAATAGTCCTCAAAAAACGGAAAGTCGCATGAAAAAACAACTCAAACTTTGGTGAAAACCACTGCAATTTTTCTTTGCTCAGCCTGCCACACCGGCGCGGTAGAGGTACGGGTCAGACGTAAAGCTGGCGTAGCTGTACAGCACCAGGATCTGGTCGTAGTCGTTGTCCGCGATCAGCTGATCCAGCCCGTAGTTGTAATTGCGGAAATCCACCACATCAATGGCGGCATAGTTGGCCGTCAGATAGGGCACAAAACTGTTGGCATAACTGTCCTTGATGACAAGGATCTTGCCGGTTCCGCTGCCCTCCACCCGGCTCAGGCCGTTGTTGCCGTGCAGAAACATGGCGTACTTGTCATACACATCCAGCTTGTCCAGATCGTACAGACCGGTCTTGGTGCCCTCGGTGGGCTGGCCCGGGCCGGTGACGTTCCAGATGGTCAGGGTGTTGTCCAGATCGTACCAGGTGATGGTATCCGGCACAGCATTCCAGGTGCGGGCCTTGGAAAAGTGGGTGCCGTAAAAATCATCGTTCGTCTCGGCCTCGTGGGCATCGCGGTCAAAGGGGGTCAGGCCCAGCTGCTCACAGAACTGCTCGTAGGCGTAGTAAGCGCCCAGCGTTGTCCAGTGGTGGTCGGTGCGGTAGTAAAGGTACTCATCCCGATGTTCCGTCAGGGTGGGCAGCACATCAATGAACCGCCCGTACTGGGTGCCCTGCGCTGCAACTGCTTCCAGAATGCCCTGCTCGTCCACCTGCGGAGCCGCCATGGGCAGCTTGTCCGGGTAGACAACGGAGGCCGACGGCACCAGCATGAAGTTCACCTTGCCCGGGTAACGCTTGGCAAGGCTCTGCACGGCAGCCAGGTTCTTGCCCATGCCCTTTTCCTCGCTGGGCAGGATGCTGTAATGGCGGGCATACATCGTGTGGTCTTTGCCCAGCAGGATGCCGCCGCTCTGGGTCTTCTGGAACAGGGTGGTCTCGGCAAGGCTCTGCAGGCTGATCCACTGGTCCCGCCCGAACACCTGATCCTTGACGTACTTTGTATAGCTGGTA
>CAVDVT010000014.1:9846-14327 GCA_963612415.1 bacterium
GCCCGTCGGCCGAAACTGCGGTCAGTTTTGGCCGCTGGGTCAGGGTGGTGTTTTCCAGCTCACTGTACGCGCGGTCCGGCGTGACCATATCCAGCGCAAACAGGGCAAGGAAGAACAGCCCGAACACCACCAGCACCGGATACTGGAACAGAGAGGGCTTTTTTGTGTGTTTGTCCATTCAAAAACACCCCCTTAGAAATTGAAATAGAGGAACGGGCTGTTGGTGCTGCCCACCACATAGGCCGTGGAGAGGACCAGCAGCACCAGCACCGTGGCCGCGCGGGTCACAGCATTGCGGCGCAGGGCGTTCCAGATCTTTTCGATGAGCGGCGTGCAGCAGATGACAGACACCACAAGCAGCACCCCGTAATTGCGCAGGAAGTAGACCGGGGAGGCTCCGCCGGAGGGCACGAACAGCTTCTGGAACAGCAGCCCGAAGCCCACGCCGCTCTCGTTGCCCACAAACATGGCCCAGCCCACCACCACAAGGAACATGGTGTAGATGTGGGGCCAGACTTTTCCTTTTTCCAGGTACTTGAGCAGGAACAGCTTCTCAATGGCCAGCAGCACAAAGTAGTACAGGCCCCAGCAGATGAAGTTCCAGTCTGCACCATGCCAGATGCCGGTGAGCAGCTCCACGATGAACAGGTTCAGGATCTGGCGCTTCAGGCCCCTGCGGTTGCCGCCCAGCGGGATATACACATACTCCCGGAACCAGCCGGAAAGGGTCATGTGCCAGCGCCGCCAGAACTCGGTGATGGAGCGGGAGATGTAGGGGTAGTTGAAGTTCTGAGGGAAGTCAAAACCCAGCATCTTGCCCATGCCAATGGCCATCATGGAATAGCCGGAAAAGTCAAAGTACAGCTGGAGCGAGTAGGCGATGACGCCCAGCCAGACCAGCGCCGTGGAGGCGTTGGCAAGGCCCACAAAGGTGGTGGACGGACTGTCGGCAATGCCGATGATGTCTGTCCACAGCGCACCAATGGCGTCCGCCAGCAGCACCTTTTTGGCCAGACCAAAGGTGAACAGGGTCATGCCATCCTCGATCTGCTTCAGGTCATAGCGGTTTTTGTAGACGTGCAGCTGGGCCGAAACATCGCGGTACTTGACGATGGGCCCGGCAATGAGCTGGGGGAACATGACCACATAGGCACCAAAATCGATGATGTTATGCTCGGTTTTCACATCCCGGCGGTAGACATCGATGGTATAGGAAAGGGTCTGGAAGGTGTAGAAGCTGATGCCCAGCGGCAGGACGCTGATGCCCTGAATGGGCGCAAAGCCTGTGCCCAGCAGGGCGTTCACGCTGCGCAGCACAAAGTTTGCATATTTGAAATAGAACAGCATCCCCAGGCTGGCCGCGAGCGCCACTAACAGAAGCACTTTGCGGACGGCGGGCTTTGCATCAAACTTTTCCAGCCCCAGCCCGCACAGATAGTTGATGAGGATCAGGGCCAGCATGACCGGGAAGAACCGGACTTCGCCCCAGCAGTAGAACACCAGGCTGCACACGAACAGCACGGTGTTCTTGAGCTTTGCGGGCGCAAGGTAATACAGCGCCAGCGTGATGGGGAGGAACCGGAACAGGAAGATGATGGTGCTGAAGACCAAGGCTTTGACCTCCTTCTAAAAAAGGCCGATGCCGCCATGGCATCGGCCTTTGAACGTCTGATTCAGTTTGCCAGCGCGCTGTCCACGGCGCTGTCCAGATCCGCCTCGCACTCGTTGGAAGCGATCACCATGACCACGGTGTTGTCCTTGAAGGCGATCACGGCATTTTCCACATTCTCCTGTGCCTTGGCAAACTCTGCGTAGTTGCCGTAGAAGGCCACCTGATCCTGCTGGTAGGCAGCCAGTGCATTGGCCACGTCCTCGGCCTTGCCGTCGGCCGCTTCGATCACCAGCACCAGACCGGCATCGCCGTTGTCGTTGCTCTTGACGCCCTTGTAGCTCACAACATCGTCTGCCTGCAGGCCGAAGTCATACTCGATGTTCATGGCTGCGATCTCGAACTGGTTGGAGATGGGGTTTGCGTCCAGCAGCGTCTCAAAGGGAGCGTTCAGGGCATCGGTGCTGTTGTCCTCGCCCAGCACGATGCTGGAAGCCTGGCTCAGCACAGTGGAGCTGGGCACAGCCTCAGAAGATGCGGCAGAAGAAGCCGTGGAAGAAGCGGTAGAACTGGAAGAACCGCAGCCGGCCAGCAGAGCGCAGCTCACAGCCAGCGAGGCAGCAGTCAGAATGATTTTAGCACGAAGTTTCATGGATTATTCCCTCTTTTATCTGTTTTACACCCGGCCCGCCCACACGGAGCTGTTTCCGACAGCGAACCATTGTTATCTTATCATATCAAGTTCCGAAATGCAAACAAAGCGGGCAAAGTTTTACGGTTTCTTCACCGGTGCTTTGCTACTCAGCCCGCAATGCTCTGCAGGGCGGCAATGTAGTCCTCAAAGCACAGGCCGCTGGCGTTGATCTTTGCGGCATTTTCCACGCCCACATACCGCCAGTGCCAGGGCTCGTAGGTGATCTCGGTCTTGTCCTCGGCCCCCTTGGGGTAGCGCAGGATAAAGCCGTACTCGCCCGCATGCTCACACAGCCAGCGGAAGGCCGTGGTGTTCTCAAAACCCTCGTCCAGGCCGGTGTGTTCCGGGCTGTTCAGGTCGGCGGCAAGGCCGCAGTTGTGTTCCGAATAGCCCGGCGGGTTGACGATGGCGGCGGCCTTTTCCCTGGCCGTGGCCTCATCATAGCCCTGCTGCTTGAAATAATTTGTCTTTTTCTCGTACAGGTTGGTCTGGTACTTGACGCTGCGGTAGCCGCTCTGCATCCAGACGGTCACGTTCTCGGCGGCGGCAGCCTTCTGCATTTCCAGAAACGCATTGCAGGCGGCCGTCTGCAGCGTTTTGTTCACGGCGGTCTTGGAGCCGCACTCGGCCGTATCAAAAGTATAGTTGTCCGGCATCTTGTTGGTGTGGTTCACCAGGATCATCATGGGGTCAGCCAGCATGGCCTGCGCTTCGCTGGCGGTCAGGCCCAGAACATTGTCCCGGCTCTCGGAAGCGGCTTCGCTTTCGGCGGCAGCGCTGCTCTCTGCCTTGCCGCCCAGCAGACTGGACAGCAGGCCGTTCTCACTTTGGTCTGATGCGCTGGAAGAAGCCGGGGCACCGGCGGCATCGGCCGTGGGCACCGGGGCCTTGCGGCGGGAGAGCAGGAACGACACCCCGCCCACGACCACGCAGACCACAAGGGTCAGCCCGGCCACCCGGCGGATGGCACGGTTGCGGCGGCGGCGGCGCACTTCCGCCCGGGTCAGGCGGCGGTGGCGGTGAATGGGCTGCAGATTCATATGGGACCTTCTTTCTCTTGGTAAACGGGCTTGCCCTCTCAGGCGCTTCGCGCCAGCTCCCCAAAGGGAGAGCCTGCGGCAAAAATGGCAAGCGGCATAAAATCATCCGGTTTTCTGCATATTGCATCATTTCAGGCACATCCTAATCGGGAGGTGACGACCATGAAGATGACAGCGGAAGAATATGCGCGGCGGGTAAAACGCACCGGCCCGCGCTCCCCCCTTGGCACCGACTGCCTGTGGGCGTTCTGCGTGGGCGGCGGCATCTGCCTGCTGGGCGAGGTGCTGCGCGGGTGGTATCTGGGCTTTGGGCTGGACACCGACCTTGCCGGAACTCTGACCAGCTGCACCCTGATCGTACTTTCGGCCCTGCTGACCACGCTGGGGCTCTACCAGAAACTGGCCGCAAAAGCCGGGGCCGGATCGCTGGTGCCCATCACGGGCTTTGCCAACGCCGTGGTCAGCGCGGCCATCGAGTTCAAGACCGAGGGCCGGGTCTGCGGCACCGGCGCCAAAATGTTCACCATTGCGGGGCCGGTCATCGTCTACGGCACCCTGGCCGCCGTGGTCTACGGCGGGGTGTTCTGGCTGCTGGGCAGCTGACTGCTCTGTTTACAATACGCACTGCCGGGCGCAAAAATTGCGATTCCCCGGCGAATGTTCAGTATACCACAAAATCCAAAGAAAAACAGCCCTGAAAGGGGGATTTTTTCATGGCGACCCGCCGGGGCGACACCCTGATCTTTTCCAAGCCGCCCATCATTGCATCCCACGCCGCCATTGGCGGTAAAAAAGAAGGGGAAAGCCCCCTTGCTGCTGAGTTTGATGAGCTGAGCGCCGACAACCGCTTCGGCCAGCCCAACTGGGAGGCGGCGGAAAAATATCTGCAGGTGCGGGCCGCGCGGCTCTGCCTGAAAAAAGCCCACGCCGCCGAACGCGACGTGAGCCTGCTGCTGGCCGGGGACCTGCAGGCCCAGTGTACGGCATCCAGCTACGCCGCCCGGGAGCTGGGCCTGCCCTTTGCGGGGCTGTTCGGGGCCTGCAGCACCATGGCAGAAGCGCTGGGGCTGGGGGCCTGCCTGTGCAGCGCCGGACTTGCCGACGGCCTGCTGGCGGTCACCTCCAGCCACTTCTGTGC
>CAVDVT010000015.1:0-13865 GCA_963612415.1 bacterium
GGCCATGGACGATGTGCCCGGCCTGATGGATCAGTTCTCCCAGATCATCGGTACCTATTCCCAGCAGCAGATGCAGGCCTATATGCAGTTCACGGAAGCCCGTGAGACCCTGCGGGATTACGAGAGCCAGCTGGCCACCGCCAAGCAGACCTATGAGGACGCAAAGGAAAAGGCTCTGGCATCTTCCGATGTGGCCAAGATGCTGGACATCGATACGCTGGCAACCCTGATCTATGCCCAGAACTTCTCCATGCCTGCCGGTTATGTGCAGGACTCCAGCGGCAAATCGTGGCTGCTGAAGGTCGGCGAGGAGTACGACAGCGTGGACGACATCTCCGGCACCCTGCTGCTCCATGTGGAAGGCTTTGGCGATGTGCGCCTGTCGGATGTGGCCGATGTAGAAGTCATCGACAACGCCGAGGCTACCTTCACCCGTCTGAATGGTGAGCGGTCTGCCGTGCTGAAGATCTACAAGAGCAGCTCCTCCAGCGCAAGCGAGGTCTCCAGCAACTGTCTGGCCGCCTTTGATGCGCTGGAAAAGCAGTACGATGGCCTGAACGTGGTGGTCCTGTCCAACCAGGGCAACTACATCAACATCATCGTCCGGAGCATCCTGAGCAGCATGGTCATTGGTGCGGCGCTGGCCATCATCGTGCTGGCACTGTTCCTCAAAGACATCAAGCCCACCCTCGTGGTCGGCATCAGCATCCCGCTGTCCGTTCTGTTCGCTGTGGTGCTGATGTACTTCACCAACCTTGATCTGAACATCATGACGCTGGCGGGCCTGTCCCTTGGCATTGGTATGTTGGTGGACAACTCCATCGTCGTCATTGAGAACATCTACCGTCTGCGCAGCCGTGGCATCCCCGCCGCCCGGGCTGCCGTGCAGGGTACCAAGCAGGTGGGCATGGCCATCGTGGCTTCCACCCTGACCTCCGTCTGCGTCTTCCTGCCCGTTATCTTCTCGTCCAGCATCGTCAAGAGCCTGCTGCAGCCCATGTCCATGTGCATCGGCTACTGCCTGGCCGCATCCCTGATCGTGGCTGTTACGGTGGCCCCGGCGGCGGCTTCCACGGTGCTGAAAAAGGCCGAGCCCAAGGAGCTGAAGTGGTTCGAGAAGATCCAGGACAAGTACGCCAAGAGCCTGGAGTGGTGCTTCCAGCACCGCGCCCTTCCCCTTGCTGCGGCCATTGTCCTGCTGGTCTTCTGCGGCTGGCGGGTCATGTCCATGGGCATTGAGCTGCTGCCCACCATCACCAGCAACGAAGCCATTATCACCCTGACCACCGAAAAGGACCTCAGCAAAGAGGACTCCTATGCCGTTGCCGAAAAGGCCATTGACGCCCTGCTGGCTGTGGACAATGTGGAAGAAGTGGGTATCACCACCGACACCCGCGTGGCCGGACTGGATGTGGGCCAGCTGGGTCTGCCCCAGACCATTACCGACCTGCTGAATGCGGCCAACAGCTACGGTACCTACCAGATCAACGTTATGCTGGACGAGAGCCTGAACTCCCGCCAGATCGAAAAGGCCCGCGTGGCACTGGAAGAAGCCGTTGCAGGCATAGACCAGTGCAGCGCCACCGTGGAGATCAGCGGCATGCAGGAGCTGACCAGCCAGCTGGATACCGGCCTGACCGTCCGCATCTACGGCACGGATACCGACACCCTGACCGCTCTGTCGGAAAAGGTTGTGGAGATGGTCAACGACACCCCGGGCTTTGCCAACGCCACCAATGGTCTGGGCAGCGGCGATGCCACCATCAACCTGCAGATCGACCGCGACAAGGTGCGTGAGTACGGCCTGACTGTGGCGCAGGTCTACCAGCAGATCGCCGCCAAGCTGACCACCACCACCACCGCCCAGACTCCTGTGGCCGTGGATGGCACCACCATGAACGTGGAGATCAGCGATGACCTTGATCCGCTGACCAAGGAAAACATGATGGACATGACCTTTGAGACCAGCGTCATGTCAGCCGACGGCACCACCACCACCGGCACCTGCAAACTGAGCGATATGGCCACCTGGGTGCTGGGCAGTGCCCCGGATTCCATCACCAGCCAGAACCAGACCCGCTATGTCACCGTTACCGCAGATACGCTGGATGGCTACAACACCACCGTGCAGTCCCGCGCGCTGGAAAAGAAGCTGAACGATTACGCCGCATCTTCCGAGATGCCCGAGGGCTGCAGCTTCTACATGGGCGGCGGCTCTGAGCTGAACGGCATCATGGTCAGCGAGATGACCCAGTGGATGGGTCTGGCCCTGCCCTTTGTCTACCTGGTCATGGTGGCACAGTTCCAGAGCCTGCTGTCCCCCTTCATCGTTCTGTTCACGGTGCCTCTGGCCTTTACCGGCGGCCTGCTGGGCCTGCTGCTCACCGGCCAGCAGCTGACCATGATTTCCCTGATGGGCTTCATCGTCCTGATGGGCACCGTTGTCAACAACGGCATCGTTTTTGTGGACTATGCAAACCAGCTGCGCATTGGCGGTATGGAACGCCGTGCGGCCCTGATCGCCACCGGCAAGACCCGTATGCGGCCCATCCTGATGACCACCCTGACCACCGTTCTGGCCATGCTCCAGCTGGTGTTCAGCGGCGATATGGCCAGCCAGATGATGAGTGGTATGGCCATCGTCATCATCTGCGGCCTGACCTACGCCACCCTGATGACCCTGTATGTCGTGCCTCTGCTGTACGATATGCTGTTCAAGAAGCCGCCGCTGAACGTGGATATCGGCAGCGATGACCTTGACGACATCCCCGATGATGCCGCTGAGTATATCGCCCAGAGCAGCGCACAACCGGAATAAGCTGAAATCGGACCCGGACGCCCTCCGCAGAAATGCGGAGGGCGTTTTTGTTTGGGACAAAACCACCAAAAAATATCTCGAAATATTGGAGAGAAAGTCTGAAAAGTTGCCAACACAGAAGCGGGAAACTGTGATATAATCATAATAATAAAGGATATAACAGAGAGTGTGCTATCCCATCATACGCAAAAGGAGGCGAGCCCTATGGCACAGTTTCTCTCCAAGCCCTTTGGCATGACCAAAGACGGCGAAAAGATCAACGAATACATCATCTCGAACCCCGGCGGGCTGGCGGTCAGTGTGCTGAACTACGGCTGCGTGATCAAAAACATCTTCGTTCCCACAAAGCGCGGGCCAGTGGATGTCGTGGTGGGTCACGATACCTTTGCCGACTACCGCGCGGACTTTGAGTCCTCGTCCAGCACCTGCTGCGGTGCGTTCGTGGGCCGGTATGCCAACCGGATCGAGAACGCGGAGTTCAGCCTGAACGGAAAAACGTATCAGCTGGAAGCCAACAACGGGCCGAACCATCTGCACGGCACCTTCCCCCGCAAGCTCTACGATGTAAAAACCTTTGGCGACACCCTGCTGCTGGAGACGGAGAGCCCTGCGGGTGAGGATGGTTTCCCGGGAAACCTCAAAGTCTCGGTGCGGTATATCCTGGGCGCCGACAACGCCCTGCGGATGGATTACCGGGTGACCTCGGACGCCGACACCATCCTCAACCTGACCAACCACACTTATTTCAATCTGGATGGCGGCGGCGATGTGCTGAACCAGAAGCTCCGCATCTATGCTTCCCGGTATCTGGAGGGCAACAACGAGACCTGCCCCACCGGACGCATCCTGCCGGTGGAAAACACCCCCATGGATTTCCGGGCCGGCAAGC
The DNA here is from genome assembly GCA_963612415.1 of bacterium. Lineage (GTDB taxonomy): Bacteria > Bacillota > Clostridia > Oscillospirales > Ruminococcaceae > Faecalibacterium. Next base: position 3,708 of record CAVDVT010000015.1, read on the forward strand.
CCATCGGCCGCGAGATCGACACTGGCTTTTCCCAGACCACCATGGTGGGCGGCGGCTACGACCACTGCTTTGTCATTGACCGGGGCCGCGGTTCCAGCCAGAGCCTGTGCGCCTGGGCATCCAGCGACAAGACCGGCATCAGCATGAAGCTCTACACTACCCAGCCCGGCGTTCAGCTGTACACGGCCAATTTCCTGCAGGACTGCCCCAGCCCCGGCAAGGGGGGCGTCCCCTTCCGCAAATACGGCGGCTTTGCGCTGGAGACCCAGCACTTCCCCTGCAGCCCCTCGCACCCGGAGTTCCCCTCCACCATTCTGCGGGCAGGCAAGGTGTTCCGCGCCAATACCACCCTGCGCTTCTTCACCGGAAAACAGTGCGGGAAGCTGTAACAGGATCTGCCAGACCCTCTCCGTTTCGGCTGCGCATGCCGGCCCCCTCTTATGGGAGGCCGGCAAACGTCAGCGTAATGGAGGGGGTCATTTTCTGCACTTTCCACAAAGCGGGCCATCGCTCCATGTAAAAACCACGAAAAATGCCTGCAAATCAAAGCAAGTAAAAATAACTGGAAACAAAAATCCATCTGGATAAAATTCCCGTCACTTGATTCCGGAAGCAAAATGCAGTATCCTTTAGGCAGAAAGCGGGCCTGCCCCGCACAAGTGCAAACAAGCAACTTTGGTGACGAAAAGAGAGGTACTTTGCTATGGCAATTTTGGTTTCCGGCGGCGCCGGTTACATCGGCAGCCACACCTGCATTGAACTGTTGAACGCTGGCTATGACGTTGTGGTGGCAGACAACTATTACAACGCATCCCCTGTTGTGCTGGATCGGGTCAAGCAGATCACCGGCAAGGACTTCCGCTTCTATCAGGCCGACATGACCAAACACGAGGATGTGGAGAAGATCTTCACCGAGTGCCCGGACATCGATTCCGTCATCCAGTTCGCCGCCTATAAGGCCGTGGGCGAGAGCGTTTCCAAGCCCATCGAATACTATTACAACAACCTCAACTGCACCCTGGTCATTCTGGATGTGATGCGCCGCCACGGCTGCAAGAACTTTGTGTTCAGCTCCTCTGCCACGGTCTACGGCGACCCGGCTTCGGTGCCCATTACGGAGGAGTTCCCCGTGGGCGCCACCACCAACCCCTACGGCACCACCAAAGCCTTTACGGAGCGCATCCTGACTGATGTCTGCAAGGCAGACCCCACCCTGAACGTGGCCCTGCTGCGCTACTTCAACCCCATTGGCGCCCACAAGTCCGGCCTGATCGGCGAGGACCCCAACGGCATCCCCAACAACCTGATGCCCTACATTGCCAAGGTGGCTGTGGGCAAGCTGGAAAAGGTGCATGTCTTCGGCGATGACTACCCCACCCCGGACGGCACCGGCGTCCGCGATTACATCCATGTGGTGGATCTGGCCCGGGGCCATGTCTGCGCCATCAAGAAGCTCCAGACCAACTGCGGCCTGTTCATCTGCAACCTGGGCACCGGCCACGGTTACAGCGTGCTGGATGTCATCCATGCCTTTGAAAAGGCCTGCGGCAAGAAGATCCCCTACGTCATCGAGGCCCGCCGCCCTGGTGATATCGCTGAGTGCTACGCTGACCCCACCAAGGCCAAGAAGGAACTGGGCTGGGTGGCTGAGTACGGCATTGAGGAAATGTGTGCCGACAGCTGGAACTGGCAGAAGAAGAACCCCGATGGCTATCATACCGTAAAGTAAGCTGGTAAAATCAAAAACGCCGTGCTTTCCTGTGAAAAGGAAGGCATGGCGTTTTTTCGTTCAATCTGCTGTATTCTGGAAGCGAAAAACTGGCAAAAGGGAGAACTGTGTCCAGTAACTTGACAAACCTTGCACAATGGAATAGGCTTGGTGCAAGGATGATATATCCTTATGACAGGAGGAATTGCGGAAATGAAAAAACGGAAATTGACGTATGCAGCGGCGGCGCTGGCACTGGCGGCGGCTCTTTTGCTGACTGGTTGCAGTGGAACGGCTGGCGGTACTACCGGCGGCAATCAGTATCCCAACCACAATACCACAACGGGCGGCACAACGGGTGGCGGTACAAACAATAAAACCGACAACGACGGACATGACAAAACCGATACCGACGACAACAATAAAAATAATACCAATACAGGCTCTGTTTTTGAAAATGCGCTGAATAAAGCTTACAATCTGCCGGAATCTTATGACGGCTGGCATCTGATCGTTGACGATTATGATGGAGACGGTCGTCAGGAAGCATTTGCTTTTGCTGGTATCCCGAGAGGGTCGTACTGGGATAACCTTTCTACATTTTACATTGACCCGAACGGAAAAATTACGGAACTGAAGCTCAATTCCCATCTGGCAGGCGGGCCGCAGGGAACGGAAAGTACCAGCAACCGGAATTATTCCAAGTGCAGTTTTAAGTATAAGCAGGAAAAGTTTGTTGTATTTTATTTCTTCCCCTCCAATGTGGATGGCGATGCGATGCTTTCCGCAGTGTATGGCGTCCATAATGGAAGCGTGACCCAGAAGGAGATCAATGACGGAGGCAGTGTGCAGAAGACCCCGGAAGGCTTCATCTATGCATCTGGTCTGGATGAGGACTTTGCCTATGTTGTGAAAAATGGCCGACTGGTGGATATGCGCACAACGTCCGATGCCTATAAATATGTGGACCCGGATTATTCGGCAAGAACGGTTGCGGTAAAAACGGCGTGGAAGAATTATACCGAACATGTTCAGATTGGAAATAAGGAATATTTCCTGCAATACGACTTTGACGGGGATGGCCGTCAGGAAGCCTATGTCTTTGCGGGCTTGTTCCAGGATGGATATTATACCAGCTCGGCGGAGATCTATTATATTGGTTGGGGCGGAACCGTTCTGCGTGTCGGCTATGGGGAAGGCCAGCTTTATCAGTGCAGAAACTTTGGTTACACGACCGATGATTCTGTGATCAAAGCGGGCAACCAGCGGTTCGTGCTGTGGCAGATCCCCGGTGCAGGCCATGCGGCCACCCGTGTGTTTGGCGCACGGAATGGTGTGCCCTATGAGCCGCAGATCTCGGGACAGCTCTCTTATTTCCACCAGAGTGAAGATGGCCGGTTCTATGCAGAGAGCGGCCAGAAATACGTGGATGATGAATACCTGTTCAATTCTGCCACCGGCGAGTTTTACAAGCGTTAAACCGGGCAGGGCTCTCTGTTCATTGAAGCAACCCCAATAAGATCCAAAACACACCGCGGAACGTGAAATTCTGCGGTGTGTTTTCTTTTTGTCCGGAATGATGCGGAATTGGGAGAGCTGCTTTTGCAAAAAACAGCGGGAACAGGTTGAAAAAATTGCGGGGTTCCTGCCTTGACAACATCGGAGAGTTAGTCTATATTAAAACTGTTTATACAAGCTAACAATCTGTCGAAAGAAAGGCATTGGAATGACACTAAAAGAGCTGAAGATCGGCGAAAGCGCCGTGATCGATACAGTGGGAGGGACAGGCGCTCTCCGTCAGCATTTTCTGGATATGGGGCTGATCCCCGGCGAAAAGGTGACTCTGGTCAAATTTGCGCCGATGGGCGACCCCATGGAGCTGCAGATCCATGGCTATGAGCTGACCCTTCGTCTGGATGATGCTGCACAGATCGGCGTTACCCCTGCGGCAGCTCCGGAGGCGGTCCCGGCCCGGCAGAAACAGCGGATGGTGGAGCATCCGGGTCTGGGTGAGGGCGGCCGCTACCACACCAAGAAAGGCGAGCATCCCCTGCCGGAGGGCACGACCCTGACCTTTGCGCTTGCGGGCAATCAGAACTGCGGCAAAACGACGCTGTTCAACCAGCTTACCGGCTCCAACCAGCACGTGGGCAATTTTCCCGGCGTGACGGTGGACCGTAAAAGCGGTGCGATCCGGGAACATCCGGAGACCGAAGTGACCGACCTGCCGGGCATTTACTCCATGTCGCCCTACTCCAATGAGGAGATCGTGACCCGGCAGTTCATCATTGATGAAAAACCGGCAGGCATCATCAACATCGTGGATGCTACGAACATTGAGCGCAACCTGTACTTAACGATGCAGCTGATGGAGCTGGACACCCCGATGGTGCTGGCGCTGAACATGATGGATGAAGTGCGCGGCAATGGCGGAACGATCCGGATCAATGAAATGGAGGCGATGCTGGGCATCCCGGTGGTCCCCATTTCTGCGGCCAAGAATGAGGGTGTGGATGAGCTGGTGGACCATGCCATCCACGTGGCAAAGTATCAGGAACGGCCCGGCCGGATGGATTTCTGCGGGGAAGATGACCACGGCGGCGCGGTGCATCGCTGCATCCACGGCATCATCCACCTGATCGAAGACCACGCAAAAGCCGCAGGCATTCCCCTTCGCTTTGCGGCCACCAAACTGGTGGAGGGAGATCCCCGGATCGAGGAAGCGCTGAAGCTGGACCAGAATGAAAAAGAAATGATCGAGCATATCATTTTGCAGATGGAACAGGAGCGCGGGCTGGATCGTGCTGCTGCCATTGCGGATATGCGGTTCCACTTTATCCATCAGCTGGTGGATCAGGCGGTGGTAAAACCGCATCGGAGCAAGGAGCAGCTCCGCAGTGCCCGGATCGACCAGTTCCTGACCGGAAAATATACTGCGATCCCGGCCTTTATCGGCATTATGGCGCTGGTGTTTTACCTGACGTTTGGAGTGATCGGTGCCGGGCTGCAAAGCCTGCTGGAAACCGGCATCGAAAACCTGACCGACCTTGTGGATCGTGCCCTGACGGCCTGGAATATCAACGAAGCCATCCATTCCCTTGTGATCGATGGCGTTTTCACGGGCGTGGGCAGTGTACTGAGCTTTCTGCCCATCATCGTGACCCTGTTCTTCTTCCTCTCGCTGCTGGAGGATACCGGCTATATGGCGCGTGTGGCCTTTGTAATGGACAAACTGCTGCGGCGCATCGGTCTTTCGGGCCGCAGCATCGTGCCGATGCTCATCGGGTTTGGCTGCACGGTGCCCGGTGTCATGGCAAGCCGCACACTGCCCTCGGAACGTGACCGCAAGATGACCATCCTGCTGACCCCGTTCATGAGCTGCTCGGCCAAGCTGCCCATTTACAGTCTGTTTGCGGCCACGTTTTTCCCGGATCATGCTGCGCTGGTTATGGTAGGGCTGTATTTCCTGGGCATTCTGGTGGGCATTGGGGCGGCATTTCTGCTCAAAGGTACACTGTTCAAGGGGGAGGCGGTCCCCTTTGTGATGGAGCTGCCCAACTATCGCCTGCCGGGCCTGAAAAACGTGGCACAGCTGCTCTGGGAAAAGGCCCGTGATTTTCTGGAGCGCGCATTCACCGTTATTTTTGTTGCCACCATCATCATCTGGTTCTTGCAGAACTTTGATTTCCAGCTCAGCCTGACGGCAGACCCTCAGGACAGCATTCTTGCCTGGATCGCCAGCGGGATCGCGCCGTTGTTTGCGCCGCTGGGCTTTGGTGACTGGCAGGTGTCCACCGCCCTCATTACAGGCTTTATGGCAAAGGAGAGCGTCGTTTCCACCCTGACCATCCTGTATGGTTCTTCCGCTGCTCTGGGGGCTGCTCTGACCCCGGCGGCAGCGGCACCGCTTCTGGTGTTCTGCCTGCTTTACACGCCCTGCATTGCCGCGGTGGCCTCGGTCAAACGGGAGCTGGGCGGCCGGTGGGCGGCGGTCATGGTCCTCAACCAGTGTGCGGTGGCATGGCTGGCGGCCTTTGTCATGCACCTGATCGCAGGGGCTGTGTTCTGAAAAACGGAAAGAAAAAAGCGCTGTTTTACAGCGCTTTTTTCTTTGCTCTTGACAAGTTGGCGGGATTGGGCTATAATGCTTCAAAAATGAACCATTCAAAAATGGAGAAAGAGGATGACGTGATGCGGGAGCTGAACCCCAGTGTGGAGTTTGCAAACAAGACCAGCCTTGCGTACAGCGCATTCTGCAAGCCGCTGTGCCAGAAGCTTCACCTGCCCCAGACAGCCTTTGATATCCTGATGTTCCTTGCCAACAACCCGGACTACAAAACTGCCCGGGACATTGTGGAGGTGCGGCACATCAAGGCAAATCTGGTGTCGATCAATGTGGACAAGCTGGTGCAGGAAGGTCTGCTGGAGCGCCGTCCGATGACAGATGACCGGCGCAAAACGGAGCTTGTCTGCACGGAAAAGGCTGCCCCGATCATCCAAAAAGGCCGCAGGATGCAGGATGAGTTCATCCGCTGCCTGATCAGCGGCCTGAATGAAGAACAGCTCAGGGTATTTTTGGATGCCATCGATGTCATGAGCAAAAATCTGGACAGGATCCTGGAGGACGAAGCATAAAATGAATCTGCTGTTTACGATCATCGTTACCTTTTTTGCCGGTATGGGCGCAGGCCTTGGCACCGGTTTTGCCGGCATGAGCGCGGCCGCTGTCATCAGCCCCATGCTCATCACCTTTCTGGGCATGGACCCCTATATGGCGGTGGGCATTGCCCTTTCCTCGGACGTGCTGGCCAGCGCGGTGTCGGCCTACACTTACCACAAAAATAAGAATCTGGACATCAAGAACGGCCTGATCATGATGGCCAGCGTCCTGCTGTTCACGGTGGTGGGCAGCTGGGCGGCAAGCCTTGTGCCCTCGGCCACCATGGGCGGCTTTTCGGTGTTCATGACCTTTCTGCTGGGCATCAAGTTCATTGTCCGCCCGGTCATGACCACCAAAGAGGCCATGCAGGGTGTCTCGGCAAAAAAGCGGGCCATCCAGTCCATCGTCTGCGGAATGCTGATCGGCCTGATCTGCGGCTTTGTGGGCGCTGGCGGCGGCATGATGATGCTTCTGATCCTGACCAGCGTACTGGGCTATGAACTCAAGACTGCTGTGGGCACCAGCGTTTTCATCATGACCTTCACGGCGCTGACCGGTGCTGTTTCCCACTTTGCCATTGGCGGCGCCCCCGATTGGACGGTCTTTGCGCTCTGCGTCATCTTTACCCTGCTGTGGGCCCGCATTGCTGCAGTGTTTGCCAACAAGGCCGATGCCAGGACCCTGAACCGCGCTACCGGTGTCGTTCTGGTGGTGCTTGGCATCGTAGTCATGGGCTTCAATTTCCTGGCAAAATAATAGATAAAAGCAAGCGAGCCTTCCCGGAAATGATTCTGGGGAGGCTCGCTTTTTATTGTGTTCTGTCGAATTTTCTGTTATACTTACTATGCTGCCCTTCTCCAATCTGGCAACGGAAAGGAGGTGGGATTATGGTAACGATCCTTACCAATTTTATTGTAACTGTCGTAGCAAATGTGGTTTCAGACTACATCTGCAAGTGGCTTGATGGTTACAGCAAGGGCGAGTAAGCACAACAAGAACCCCCTTAGAGTGGACAGACTCTGAGGGGGTTCGCTTTTTGCGTGGGATTATGGAATTTCCTTACCAATTCCACCTTTAGTATATGCGATTCCGGGAAAAAGTCAAGCGGTACGCAAAAAATTTACTTTTCTTCAATGCTGGAATGCTCAATGACCCATTCTGCGGCGCGGCGGATGGCCTCATTGCGCTGCATGGCGGGGACGTTGGCGTTGGCCTTGACTTCTTCCAGCGTCTTTTTGGCGCGGTCTGCCCGCTCCTGCAGGTTCTTGTCGATCTCCTCATCGGTGGGGACAAGACCTTCGTTCTGGGCAATCTGGAGCAGGGCCATCCGGGCGCGGGTGTTCTTCTCGGCGGATGCGTGGACATTGGCCGTGAAGTTCTCGCGGGTCTGATGGACCTGGCTCAGGTAGCGGTCCAGACTGGTGCGCTGCATCTGGAGCTGCTGCTGGATGTTCTGCATCTCCTGCTGGTAAGCATTTTCCACCAGAACGCTGGGCAGCTCGCCCTCAGCTGCAGCAGCCAGCTGGGTCAGGATCTGATCCTTGGCGCGGTTCAGGGCGGTGGCGTGCTTGCCATCGTGCAGCTGCTTGCGCACCTGCTCCCGGAACTCCTCCATGGTGTCCACCTTGCCCACTTTCTTGGCAAAATCACTGTTCAGGGCGGGCAGCTGGCGGACGCAGACATCGATCAGCTTGATCTTGAAGACCACGGGCTTGCCGGCCAGATCCTTGGCGTGGTAGCGGGCCGGGAAGGTGACAAAGATCTCAAACTCCTCGCCGCCCTTGTGGCCCAGAATGCCGTCCTCAAACCCGGGGATCATCCGGCCGCTGCCCAGCTGCAGGGTCTGGTTCTGGGCGGTGCCGCCCTGGAAGGGCTTGCCTTCCAGCAGGCCCTCGTAGTCGATGTGGACGATGTTGCCCTTGACGGCCGGGCCCTTGTGCGGCACCAGCTCAGCAGCGGCGCTGCGGCGGCGCTCCAGCACAGCGTCGATCTCTTTGTCAGAGACTTCGGGCGTGACGCACTCCACCTTGAAACCGGTGGTCTGGGTCAGGTTCAGTTCGGGCTGCAGGGCAGTGGTGGCAGTGGCCACAAAGCCTTCGTCCTTCTTGACGCTGACCAGATCGTAGCTCGGCTCATCCACAGCATGGAAGCCGTGTTCTGCCATGGCGGCATCGTACAGGGCGGGCACATCGCGGTCCATCAGGTCGTTGATGGCATCGTACCAGAAGGTGTGTTCGCCGCGGTCTGCTTCGATCTGGGCGCGGTCGGCCTCGCCCTTGGCAAAGCCCCGGATGGTGTAGTTGGCGCGGGTGCGCTCATACACCGCATTGGCTGCGGTCTCCAGCTCCTCAGCCGTTGCGCTGAAGGTCATTTTGCAGACACTCTTTTCGGGAGTTTCCACGCTTACCAGTTTCATAGGAATCCAACCTCCGTGTTGCCCCCGAAGGAGCGATTTCAAACATTAGTAAAGTTATTATAGCACAAGTGGGGCAAAAGCGGTATAATAAAAGCGAGAAAATGTGTGAAGCGGGTGCTTTTTGGCAGGCAAAAGGGCTTTGTCGGAGGCAGTTTTGCCCGCCAGACCCCGAAAGGATGTGCATCGGATGCGCTTGTTTGACGTTCTTGGGCCGGTGATGATCGGCCCTTCCTCCAGCCATACAGCGGGTGCGGCCCGGATCGGCTACACGGCCCAGAAGCTGCTGGGCGATATCCCGGCCAGGGCCGACATCGGCCTGTACGGCAGCTTTGCCACCACCGGAAAGGGCCATGGCACCGACCGTGCGCTGGTGGCGGGCCTGCTGGGCCTGCGCCCGGATGATCCCCGCCTGCCCGACAGCTTTGCGCTGGCGGCACAAGAGGGAATGCAGTTCAGCATCCATCCGGTGGAGCTGCGCTCTGCCCACCCCAATACCGCAGTTCTTACCCTGACCAGCCGTGCAGGCCGGGTGCTGTCCATGAAGGCGGCGTCGGTGGGCGGCGGCCGCATCCGGGTGACCGAGATCGACGGGGTGCCCGCCGACTTTGGCGGAGACAGCAACACCCTGATCATCCACAACGAGGATACGCCCGGCTGCATTGCCGAGGTGACCACCTGCCTTGCCGTGCGGAAGATCAATATTGCCTCCATGCAGGTGTTCCGGGCCGGCAGCGGCAGCTATGCGGTGATGGTGCTGGAATGCGACTCCCACATCCCCCACCCGCTGGAGGAAAAGCTGGCCACCCTGCCCGGCATCCTGAAAGTGACCTGCCTGAACATCGACGAACCCGAAGACGCGGAGGAATGACCCATGTCCTTTTTATCCTGTGAAGAAATGCTGGCCGCAGCCCGCAGCCAGAAGATCTCCCTTGCCGAGGCCATCCTCCGCAGTGATCTGGCCGAGAGCCGCCTGACGGAGGAAGCCAGCCGCCATGCCATGCGCCACCTGTGGCACGTGATGGAAGCCACCAGCCGGGACTACGACCCGGCCCAGCGCAGTCGCAGCGGCCTGTCCGGCGGCGATGCCGCCAAGGTGGAGCAGGCCCACAAAGAGGGCCGGAGCTACGGCGGGGATTATCTGGCCGAGGTGACGGCGGAAGCCCTCAAAACGGCTGAGTGCAACGCCTGCATGAAGCGGATCGTTGCGGCCCCCACAGCGGGCAGCTGCGGCGTTCTGCCGGCGGTGCTGCTGCCCCTTGCCCGGGCGGGTCAGGCCGATGAAGAAGCCATCTGCAACGCTTTGTATGTGGCTGCAGGCTTTGGGCAGGTGATCGCCGCCCGGGCAACGCTGGCCGGCGCTGAGGGCGGCTGTCA
>CAVDVT010000016.1:0-13569 GCA_963612415.1 bacterium
CGTCCTTGTTACCGGTGTCGTCCTTGTTACCGGTGTCGTCCTTGTTACCGGTGTCGTCCTTGTTACCGGTGTCATCCTCGAGGGTCAGCCAGAGGGTCTTGTTGGCAGGAAAGGTGATCGTATCGCTGTAACGATTCTTCAAAAGAGCATCGTTATTGATGGTGGTATCTTCAGCGTCGTCGGTCAGCGTCCACTTGGGGTTGGTAATGCTTGTGGTTGCTGTGATCTCGGGGTAGCCGGCCATGTTGTTGCCGAAAACATAAAGGGTGCGGCGACCGTCCTGGTCAGCGGTGCAGGGGATGCCGTTGATAATGATGGAACCGCCGTTCGGAGGTGTGAGGACAAGCGCCTGATAGTCGAGCAGGTTGGTCTTGCCAAAGACGATAGCGTTCAGCATGACATCATTAAACTGGTCAGGCGCATAACAAGTTCCACCGGAATACCTATCCTCTGGATCGGTGTTCACCATCACATCGCCGGTAAAGTAGCCGGTGAGAAATGCTCCAGTGGGGTTCATCAACGTCACGTTGGCATCAATTACTGTGGTGCCAACATCAAGGGAGCTGTATTCGCACATCTTAATGGTGCCGTTTTTGATGCTGGTTTTATTGCCGGTGATTTTGGGCATACGCTTAGTAAAGTCTGCATAGTCGTTTACCAGCGTGCCACCGTTCAGATCGATGGTGCAATTCTCGATGGTGTCGAAGTTGAGAAGAATATCATCTTCGGGCAGGGTAATATCACAGTTTTCAAAAGTGCCATAGGACATGGGGGCCGAAGTAGTAGCTGTACCGGTCAGTTTGGCATTCTTCAAAAATGCGCCTGCGCCAAGAGAAACGTAACCATCATAGGTTCCGCCGCTCACATTGCTATCGATGTGCGTATCGACCTTGACAGCGGGCTCACTGGCATCCAGAGTCTGGTTAGCTGTGATATCCAGCATATTTTTATTGCCAGACGAAGCAGGGGTGTATTTCCATCCGTCGCCGTAATAGACAGAGCCGTCGGATTCCGTGTTGGTGGTAATGGGCGCACCCTCGTCGTCAATGTGCAGTTTGTTGTACTGCTTGATGGTCATATCCGAGCTGGCCGTAAGGGTGTAGCGGCCATCGCTGGTTTTGCTCAGCGTTGTCTCGGTGCCGTCACTGTTGACGAGCTTGTACACCGCGTCCTCGGGGTTGGGTGCAAAGCTGAACTGGGTGCCAGCAGAGACGGAAGCGGTGTTGTCCTTGTCAACATCAACAGCATCGCCGTTGGCATCCTTCACGTCCTTTGCACCCGCAGGAAGGGTGATGGTTTTGGCGGGCTGGGTGGTAACAGGGGCGAGGGTGATGTCCGTATAGGACTCTGCGTATGCAGGGGTAAAGGTAACGCTGCTGGTCTTTTCACCGGAGACATCCGTTGCGCCAGCCCAGTCTTTGATGGACTCACTCTTTTCGGTGCCGTTCTCCGTGTAAGTAACATTCCAGTCATAAATCGTGTTTGTTTCGGTGGAAGTTACCGTGACAGGGGTAGCAGCATAAGAATAGGTGGAGGTATCAAGGGGGACGATGGTAGCAGAGCCAGAAATGATTCCGTTGATGGTGCAGTTGGCTGCGGTTAAAGTGTAACCGCCAGATCCAGATACGGTAAAATATTCATCGGTCAATTGGGCCAAAGTGAAACCGAAGACGCCACCGTATATATCAGAAGTGTTGGAGCCAACTTGCCCCCGGACTGATTTGAAAGTTCCGCCATAAAGTTTTGCATCACTAGCATTTGCTATGAATTGATCGAATTTGCCATTTATAATGGTTGGGTTTGAGCGGTTGCTCATACTTTGGCATGTAGTACAAGGATACATCTGATTGAAAAAAACCGTAGTGATACAATTAGAAGTGGAACCATTTAAGAGTGTTCCGTTATAGAGAGTGATACTACCCACGTTTGTGGAAGTGTTCTGAATTTCTGCTTTTCCGGCAACAAGTAAATCGGTGTAATCAGAAAGCCAGTCACAGGTGAGCGTTGCATCAGGGCAAACGTAAAGATATGTGATATTACGGTAATAGTTGGTAAGAGTATAGTTGCCTGAATGAAAATAGAGAGTAAGATAAACGCCGTTTTCACTCCATGAATAAGAATAAGTTTTAGCGTTGGGGTCCGGTGAACTGGTCGATTCTCGACCATCTACCATGATTTTTCCGCTGGCATCAATGCTGACCTCGATAACGGTGCCAGCAGATGATGCGTCCTCCGCAAACGCGGTGATAGCCGAAACCGGCAGCAATGAGAACATCATACACATTGCCACCAGCAGGCTGATAAGCCGCTTTTTCATAAAAATTTCCTCCTTGTAAAAATATCCCAATAAACCCCGCACCCGGCAAAACAAAAGAGCGCCGCACCTGCCAGAACAGGTACGACGCCCGTAAAAACCCTCTCAGTCAAAGCCTTGCGGCTTTGCCAGCTCTCCCGAAGGGAGAGCCAACGCATCTGCGTGGGAAAGTTTGTGGTTTACTTTAACATTGCCCCCAAAGGCGGGAAGCCGTGTTGAAAGTGCAGCTGGCTGCCATATTACAGGCCCTTTAGCTTTGCGTCGCAGCCTTTCGACTGGTTTGCCGATTCTTCAATTTTGCGTGAGCAACTTACACAAATAAATATACCCCCCCCCCTAAAATTTGTCAATAGAGGAAAAGGAGGTTTGGAGGAAAGCACAGTTTTGGGAGAAAGTTTTGGGGAAAATGCGAAAAGATGGGGAGGGGCGATCTACCCGTAACACAAAATTTACTTGACTTTACGAGCTTTATTGCATATAATAAAGCTGTAAAGGTGATCGTGAGTTGTTCACAGGCTCACAAAATCAGCAAACAAGAAGCCCCTTCGGTATTGCAGTACCGAAGGGGCTTTCTGTTGTTTTATTGGCTTAAGAATTCTTCTGCTGTGCCTGAGTCTGGGCGTTCTTTTCACCCAAAGTCAGGGAGACAGTCTGCATCTGGCCGTCGCGGGCCACGGTGATGGAGAGGGTGTCTCCGGCAGAATGCTGCTGGATCAGGGTGCCAAGGTCATCCTTCTGGGCGATCTCGGTGCCGTCGATGCTGACGATGCGGTCACCGGCCTGCAGACCGGCCTTGTCGGCAGGGCCGCCCTGCACAACGTCCACCACATAGATGCCGTAGGCGCTGACGTTCAGCTGGGAAGCAGTCTGGGCGTCGGTAACGGCCAGATAGGTGATGCCCATGTAGGGGCGGCCGGAGACGTAACCGTTCTCCAGCAGGTCCTGTGCCACCTTGATGGCGTCGTTGATGGGGATGGCAAAGCCCAGACCCTCAGCGTCGCTGGAAGAAGATTTGGCGTTGACCAGACCGATCAGCTCGCCGTTCATGTTGAACAGGCCGCCGCCGGAGTTGCCGGGGCTGACAGAAGCATCCATCTGGATCAGGGACATGGTGTTGGTGGAGCTGGTGCCCTGAATGGTCACACTGCGGTTCAGTGCGCTGATGATGCCGCTGGTCACGGTGCCGCCCAGCTCACCCAGCGGGTTGCCCACGGCCAGAACGCTCTCGCCCACGGCCAGGCTGTCGCTGTCGCCGATGGTGGCGGGGGTCAGGCCGGTGGCGTCGATCTTGATCACGGCCACGTCGCTGGTGTCATCCTCGCCCACTACAGTGGCGGGGTAATCGGTATCGCCAATGGTCACGGTGATGTTGGAAGCACCGGATACCACATGGGCGCAGGTCAGGATATAGCCGTCGGAGCTGATGATGACGCCGCTGCCGGCGCCGCTCTCCACCTGGTTCTGGCCGTACCACGACCACTGGGAGTAGACCACCTGTTCCGTGGTGATGACCACCACGCTGGGGCTGACCATCTCAGAGACCTGTGCTGTGGTCATGCCGGAGCCAGTGCTGACGGCCGAAGCGGAACCGCTGGTGGAACTGGAAGAAGGTGCCGCCTGCTGGATGACCACCTTGCTGCCTGCATTGCCAAAACGGGCACCCACAAAACCGCCTGCAAAGCCCATGGCTGCGGCCAGCACCAGCGCCACAACACTGCGCATCACGCGGGCACTGTTGTTCTTGCGGCGCTTCTTCGCGGGCTTGCGGGGTGCTTCGGACTGGGCGTGGAACTCCGGCTGGGTGGGCGGGGGCGTTGCGCCGCCGTCGCCGCCGGGGGCGGCTTCCGGTTCCGGCTGTGCGGGGGCCGGGTCGCCGTAGGTGTCTGCCGTATTCGCCGTGTTCATGCCGGAGGAACCGACATTGGGATACCCCGTCTCACCAGAGGGGTTATGGTCAGAGGAATAATCGTATTCCCATTTGTTCTCGTTATCCATACTGGTACTTCCTTTCTCAAAGGGATCTGTTCGGAGGGGGCGCTTCTGCCGCACCTCCTTGGAACTGACCCTATTGTATCCGCAAATTGTGAAAAGGAATCGCGGAGCGGGTGAAGAATGTGTGAAATAAGGTCGTAACGAAGCGCTTGACAGCGGCGCGGGGGCTTGGTATTTTAGGGAAGAAAGGGTGAACAGACTTATGAAGATCTCAGAGACCCCGGGCGGCTTCGCCCTGTACAAAGAAAAAACCATCATTGGCAGCTGCACTGCGGCCCCCACGGCGCAGGGTGCTGCGCTCTCGGCATTGACCATTGTACCAGAATGGCGCCGAAAAGGCTATGGCTCCTACCTGTTAAAAGAGATATTGCGCCGCTTTGGCGGTTATGATAAGGAGACCGCCACGGTGTTCACGGCCCCGCCGCCGGTCGATGCAGGCGAAGCGGCGTTCTGGGCAAAGTTCGGCTTTGCGGCCGAGGGCGGGCAGCTCGTCCGCCGCCGCACCCCTGACCTGACGGCTGTGAAGTTCGTGCAGGATTTTCTGGCCGCGCGGCTGGTACAGCCAAGGCTCTGCATCGACGCCACCTGCGGCAACGGCGGAGACACGGCCTTTCTCTGCGGGCTGACCGGGCCGGAGGGCCGGGTGCTGGGGTTTGACATCCAGCCGGAAGCCATTGCTTCCACCCGGGAAAATCTGGCCGCAAAGGGCCTTGCGGCGGAACTCCACTGCGACAGCCACGCAAACCTTCTGCAGTATGTGCAGCCCGGCACCGCCGATGCGGTGATGTTCAACTTTGGCTGGCTGCCCGGCGCCGACCATGCGGTGTTCTCCCATGCCAAGAGCAGCATCCCGGCGCTGGAAGCTGCCCTTGCCGCCCTGCGGCCCGGCGGGGTGCTGACGGCCATCCTGTACAGCGGGCGGGTCATCGGCTCGGACGAAAAGACCGAGATCCTGCGCTGGATGCGCGCCCTGCCCCTGAAAACCTGCACGGTCCTGGTGTGCGATTTTGCCAACTGGGCCGAAACCGCCCCCCTGCCCTGCATTCTGCTGAAAAAATAGCAAAAACTCTTGCATCTAGGTGGAATTGCTGGTAAAATACAATTTGTATGCAATTTTACAGGAGAGCTGCCAATGTAAAGCGAGATCGACCGTATAAAGAGCGATTCTGATTCAGGAGAATTTACTATATGACAAATCGTGAAGAAATCGAGCGCCGCAGGACGTTTGCAATCATCAGCCATCCCGACGCCGGTAAAACCACCCTGACCGAAAAGCTGCTGCTGTACGGCGGAGCCATCAACCAGGCCGGTTCCGTCAAGGGCAAGCAGAGTGCAAAGCACGCGATGTCCGACTGGATGGATATCGAGAAGCAGCGCGGTATTTCCGTGACTTCCTCGGTGCTGCAGTTCAACTACGCAGGCAAGTGCGTGAACATTCTGGATACCCCGGGCCACCAGGACTTCTCGGAGGATACCTACCGCACCCTGATGGCAGCGGACTCTGCGGTCATGGTCATCGACGCCGCCAAGGGCGTCGAGGCCCAGACCATCAAGCTGTTCAAGGTCTGTACCCTGCGCCACATCCCCATTTTCACCTTCATCAACAAGATGGACCGCGAAGCCCGCGACCCCTTTGAGCTGATGGAGAACATTGAGGAGATCCTGGGCATCAAGACCTATCCCATGAACTGGCCCATCGGCTGCGGCAAGGCCTTCAAGGGCGTGTTCGACCGCAACACCCGCAAGGTGCTGGCCTTCTCCAGCGATGGCCGCGCCAACGGCGTGAAGAAGGTGGAGGAGACCGAGGCCGAGCTGGGCGATGCCGCTCTGGACGAGCTGCTGACTCCCTACCTGCACCAGCAGCTGGTGGATGAGATCGAGCTGCTGGATGGCGCTGCCGAGGAGTTTGATCTGGACAAGGTGCTGAAGGGCGAGCTGAGCCCCGTGTTCTTTGGCTCGGCTCTGACCAACTTTGGCGTGGAGCCCTTCCTGGAAAACTTCCTGCGGCTCACCCCCACCCCGCTGGCCCGTGTGGACAGCCTGACCGGCGAAGCCGTGGATCCCTGCCGTGACGAGTTCTCGGCCTTCATCTTCAAGATCCAGGCCAACATGAACAAGGCCCACCGCGACCGCATTGCCTTTATGCGCATCTGCTCGGGCAAGTTTGAGCGCGGCATGGAAGCTTACCATGTGCAGGAGGGCAAGAACATCAAGCTTGCCACCGGCACCCAGCTGATGGCACAGGACCGCGCTATTGTGGACGAGGCCTATGCCGGCGATATCATCGGCCTGTTTGACCCGGGCATCTTCTCCATTGGCGATACCCTGTGTACCGGCAAAAAGAAGATCGAGTTTGCGGGCATTCCCACCTTCTCTCCCGAGCATTTTGCCCGCATTGAGCAGAAGGACACCATGAAGCGCAAGCAGTTCGTGAAGGGTATGGAGCAGATCGCCCAGGAGGGCGCCATCCAGATCTTCCGCGAAGTGGGCGGCGGCATGGAGGAAGTGGTCGTCGGCGTGGTGGGTGTGCTGCAGCTGGAAGTGCTGGAGTACCGCCTGAACACCGAGTACAACGTGGAGATCCGGATGCAGCAGCTGCCCTTTGAGCAGCTGCGCTGGGTGAAGAACGACCCGGACACCTACAACCTGCGCGATCTTGACCTGACCAGCGATACCAAGGCTGTGGAGGACATGAAGGGCAACCGTCTGCTGCTGTTCACCTCCGACTGGGCCGTGCGCTGGGCCGAGACCCACAACGACGAACTGAAGCTGAGCGAGTTCGGTAATATCTGATTTACAAAAAAGCTGCTGTGCGGGGCCCCGCATGGCAGTTTTTCTTTTTGCGGCAAAAGTAACACGTTTGCCGCCGGAACAAAAATTTTTTGAAATTGGCTCTTGACTTCACTGACATGAAGTGATAGAATACGTCCAAACCAGAGAGAAAGCATAAGTACCACCGCAAATTCCTGCTTTTACAGAGAGTGCCGGGCCTGCTGAGACCGGTGCAAGGCAGCTGCTGATGGGAATGGGCTTTTGAGGGCAAACCAAACCACGCGGGAAGCTGTGTGCAGTAGGGGCGACGGAGAGCGTCTTCGTTAACAAAGCCGGTATGTGTTGGCATATCACGAGAGGGCAGGGTCGTTCCTGCCAAGATTGGGTGGCACCGCAGGAGTGTAAGTTTCCGCTCTTGTCCCAATGCACGAACGTGTTTTGGGACAGGGGCGTTTTTCGTTTTCTCTGTCCCGCAAGAAAGGGCCTACGGCCCGGAAAGGACAGACAGACTATGAAGACCGAAGCGAACATCCCGTACAAGATCTACCTGGAAGAATCGGAGCTGCCCACCGCATGGTACAATGTACGGGCGGACATGAAGAACAAGCCCGCTCCCCTGCTGAACCCCGGCACCCTGCAGCCCATGACGGCCAAAGAGCTGGACGGCGTTTTCTGCGATGAGCTGGTGCAGCAGGAACTGGACGACACCACCGCCTACATCCCCATCCCGGCAGAGATCCGGGAATATTACCGGATGTACCGCCCCAGTCCCCTGTGCCGGGCCTACCGGCTGGAAGAAGCGCTGGGCACCCCGGCAAAGATCTACTATAAGTTCGAGGGCAACAACACCAGCGGCAGCCACAAGCTGAACAGCGCCATTGCACAGGCGTATTACGCCAAGAAGCAGGGCCTCAAGGGCGTTACCACCGAGACCGGTGCGGGCCAGTGGGGCACGGCCCTTTCCATGGCCTGCAGCTACTTCGGGCTGGACTGCAAGGTGTACATGGTCAAGGTGAGCTATGAGCAGAAGCCGTTCCGCCGCGAGGTGATGCGTACCTACGGCGCATCGGTCACTCCCAGCCCCAGCATGACCACCAATGTGGGCCGCAAGATCCTTGCAGAACATCCGGACACCACCGGCAGCCTGGGCTGTGCCATCAGCGAGGCGGTGGAAGTGGCAACTTCCACGCCGGGCTACCGTTACGTGCTGGGCAGCGTCCTCAATCAGGTGCTGCTGCACCAGAGCGTCATCGGTCTGGAGACCCAGACTGCACTGAAGAAGATCGGCGTCAAGCCCGACATCATCATCGGCTGCGCAGGCGGCGGCAGCAACCTGGGTGGTCTGATCAGCCCCTTTATGGGCGAAAAGCTCCGGGGCGAGGCCGATTACCGCTTTATTGCAGTGGAGCCCGCCAGCTGCCCCAGCCTGACCCGCGGCAAGTTCGTCTACGACTTCTGCGACACCGGCATGGTCTGCCCGCTGGCCAAGATGTACACCCTCGGCTCCGGCTTTATCCCCAGCCCCAACCACGCAGGCGGTCTGCGGTACCACGGCATGAGCAGCATCCTCAGCCAGCTGTACCACGACGGCCTGATGGAAGCCACCAGCGTGGAGCAGACCAGCGTCTTTGAAGCCGCTGAGCAGTTTGCCCGCATCGAGGGTATCCTGCCCGCACCGGAAAGCAGCCACGCCATCCGGGTGGCCATTGACGAGGCGCTCAAGTGCAAGGAGAGCGGCGAGGAAAAGACCATCGTCTTTGGCCTGACGGGCACCGGCTACTTTGACATGGTGGCCTACGAAAAATATCACGATGGAAAGATGACCGACTACATTCCTTCGGATGCAGATCTGCAGAAGGGATTTGACGGTATCCCGCAGTTTCCCGGCAATGAGATCTGAGCCGTAACAAAAGAAGAGTATTTCTGATGAAGGGCGCTCGTGCGGGGAACACTGTTGGCATGGAGGAAATGAATATGGAAAAAATTCAGATCGGCCGCAGCGGCATCGAGGTGCCCTTTCTCGGCATGGGAACCTGGGCCATTGGCGGCGGCAGCTGGTGGGGCGACAACGACGACGCCCTTTCAGTCAAAGCCATCCGCACGGCGGTGGAGCAGGGCATCCAGTGGATCGACACGGCTCCCATCTACGGCCTGTACCACAGCGAAAAGGTGGTGGGCGAGGCCCTGAAAGAGATCGACCGGGACAAGGTGGTGCTTTCCACCAAGTGCGGTCTGGAATGGCGGCACGAAACGCCGGTGATCCACAAGGTGGTGGACGGCACCACGGTCTACCGCGACCTGTCGGCTCAGAGCATCATCGAGGATGTGGAGGACAGCCTGCGCCGCCTTGGCACCGACCATCTGGATGTGCTGTACACCCACTGGCAGAGCCCGGACTTCAGCCTTTACCCGCTGGAGGAAACGGTGGAAGCCATGATGAAGCTCCGGCAGCAGGGCAAGATCCGGGCCATTGGCGCTTCCAACGTGACGGCGGATATCATCCGGGGCTACTGCCAGTACGGCCAGCTGGATGTCATTCAGGAAAAATACAGCCTGATGACCCGCCGCATTGAAAAGCAGCTGCTGCCCACCTGCAAGGAGCTGGGGGTTTCGGTGCAGGCGTATTCGCCGCTGGAACAGGGCCTGCTTACCGGCAAGGTCACCATGGACACCACCTACCCCGCGGGCAGCACCCGGAACAATAACCCCAGCTTCCAGCCTGCCCGCCGGGCACAAGGCCTGGAACTGCTGGCAAAGTGGGCCGACCTCACCGAAAAATACCACTGTACCACGGCCCAGCTGGTGATCGCCCTGACCGGCCGGATGATCCCGGGCCTGCATGTGCTGTGCGGTGCCCGCACCCCGCAGCAGGTGCTGGACAATGCCGGTGCCATGAACATCAGGCTGGACGGCGCCGACGCCGTGCGGATGAAGTGGGATGTGGACAGCATCTCCTGAGAGTGTGATCTTTCAAAAAGAACCGGATGGACGCCATCCGGTTCTTTTTGATTGTGCGCGCTGCAAATTCGATGTTGAATTTTACAGCGGATTCCGCTATACTAGAAATGAAGGGAGTTGATTTTATGCCGAACATCAAACCGATCTCAGATCTGAGAAATTACACAGAGGTCCTGCGGGATGTGGAGGTTGGCTCGCCCGTCTTTCTGACCAAAAATGGCCGCGGGAAATATGCCATTGTCGATATGCACGATTATGAGAAAGTACAGGCGACCATCCGCCTGATGAACGAGATCGCAAAGGGCAGACGATCGGCTGAAACGGAAGAACTGTTTTCTCCTGAAGACATGAGGGCGCATTTCCGCGCAAAAGCGAATGAAAAATAAAATCAACTACACGTCGCAATCTCGCCGGGATATGGATGATATCTGGTCTTATATTGCGCTGGAACTTCAAAATCAGGAGTCAGCAGAGAAGACTTTGAATCGTATTATGGATACGGTTGACCAGCTGGAACTTTTTGCAGAGTGCGGAGAAGTGGTCACTGCAGTTTCAGAGGTGTACCGCGAAGAACGTTTCCTGGTCAGTGGAAATTATCTGGTATTCTATCATGTGCTGGAAAAAGATGTATTTATTGACCGCGTCCTTTATGGCGGAAGGGATTATCTGAAAATTCTGTTTGAGGATGCACTGAAAGAAGAACAGGGGCAATAAAAAGAGGAAGCTGCACAAAACAACGTGCAGCTTCCTCTTTTGTATATGCTGTGATGGAAATTGTCAAATCTTTTCTGCCAGCCGGCGCTGCAGCTGAGCCTTGGCGCGGTAGTACGTTACCCGCGCCCATGCGGCATTGTGGCCGAAAATGGCTCCGATGCTCTCAAAGGGCAGCTCGCCGAACACCCGCAGGCTGAACACCTCTTTGTAGGGCTCGTCCAGAGTGTGCAGGCACTGATGGACCGTAAAGGCCGCGTCCTTGTCCACCAGCAGCTGCACGATATCCGGGCTGTCAGCAGGGGCAGTCTCGGCATCTTCCAGCGGAACGGTCTGCCGCGTCCTGCGTCAGTGGGAATAATAGGCGTTGCGGGCTACCGTGAACAGCCACGCCCGCACATCCTGCCGGCCGTCGTAATTTTTTAGACCGTCCAGCGCCTTGAAGAACGTCTCCTGAGTCAGTTCCTCGGCCAGCGGCTCCGAGTGGGTCAGCCCCTGCAAAAACAGGAACACATCCCGGAAGTAGAGCCGGTAAAGACTGTCGATGTCCATACTCAATTCCCTGCATACCGTCTGCCCACGATGCTGTCCGGGGTGCCGTAAACGTACTTTACAGTACCGTCAGACCGTGGGACAGCATAGCGGTAGACCTGTTTTCCGTCGAGGTAATACAAGGTATCGTCCGCGCATTCCACGCTCATCAGCTCGGAGCCGGTGGAACCATATCCGGTCCAGAGTTTTGAATCATAAGGATCGGGCTTCAGAACAGCTTCTACAAGAGGTTCCAGCAGTGCGTGAAATTTGGGATACGTATATTTCACAGCCTGCATCGTACAGGTCCCTTTATTGATGTTGGAATCGATCTGAAAAAGATATACACCGTCACCGTTCAGGACGATATTGCGCGTGGGCATCGGGCCATCCATGATCGTGGTGAGCTGAATGTTTGCTTCTTCCACCGTGGCAAGGGTCAGTGCATTGTAGCACCTTGCGGATATGGCAGTAATGCAGACGACCACCGCCACGGCGATGAGAACGGCATAGAGACGCTTTTTCAGGATGCTTCCCTTGATCTTTTTCAGCGGCGCAGCCGATGCTTCCTCCGGTTTGACCGGCACCGGCTGCTGCATCTGTTCCAGCTCGGCCCGGCAGGCTTCGCACCCGGCAAGGTGTTCCTCCACCAGTGCGTTGGTGGCATTGCTGGCAACATGCTCTGCGTAGAGCGGAAGCAGGTCACGGATGATATCGCAGTTCATTTTCATACGCTTGTCCTCCTTTTTTCAGGGCCTTTCACCCCAATAACGCAGAAAAAGGAAAAGCGTTACAGCTTTTTTTGCAGCTTTTGCAAAAATCAGCCGTTTTCCTGCCAGAACAGCCCGCCGCTGGTCTGGAACAGGAGCCAGGGGTTCACGCTCTTGCTGCCCAGCTTGAAGTCCATGGTCAGGTCTTCGCCCAGGGCACCCACCGCCTGCCCCTTTTCCACGGTCTGGCTGCGGGCAACGGAGATGTTCTGCAGGCCGTACAGATAGCTGCGTACCCCGCAGCCGTGGTCGATGACCACGGTGTTGCCGGTAAGGGCCAGACTGCCTGCAAACACTACCACGCCGCCCGCCGGGGCGCGGCAAGGCTCCCCGGGGATGGTATAGAGTTTTGTGGAGTTGGAGCGGCTGCCCTGCTGGCCGTTCGTCACTTTGACCTGCCCGAAATCCACCAGCGTCATGTAGTTTTCAGCTGGGCAGACAAAGCCGCCGGCCCAGAGCTTTTCCCGCACGGGCTGCTCGTACAGGGGCCAGATATTGTTCCGGAACTCGGTGTTGGCGGCCTCGGCGGGGGCAGGTTCTGCTTCTACCTCCACGGTGCCAAAATCTTTGGGCAGGACCGTCAGCGTCCGGGTAAAGGTCTCGCCGTTGACCGTGATGTTCACTTCATGTCCGCCCGCCGAAGCGTTGTAGGCAGCGGGGATGTAGGCCCGCCAGCCGCTGCCCAGCCGGACGCAGGAAACACTGCCAAGGTCGGTCTCCACCGTGGGGGCGGTCTCGCCGGTCATGCCGGTAATGGCCACGGCAGCCACGCCGCCCTGCTCCAGCCGGTCGGCCGAGAAGGTGATGTCGGCGCTGGCCTGCAGGGTGAACCGGAAGGAGAAGCTGTACCAGCCGGTGGGCTTTGCCGGGTGTTCCACGCCCAGGTTTTTCCGGATGGCACCGGTGGTGCCGCCCTCAAACTGGGTGGCAAGATAATCCTGCGGTAGCCGCCAGACCGTGAGCTGGGCCTTGTAGCCGCCGTTGGCCGGGAACAGGAAGTTCTGGTACTCGGAGACCGACCCTGCAAACACGATGCTGCCGATGTCGGTCTGGATGGTCAGGGTGGTGTACCCGGCCCAGTCGGGCAGGGCCAGCTCCGGATGCGCATCGTAAAGGGTGCCCAGCTTCTGCACGGTAAGAGTTTCCGGGCTGGCGAACACCTTGTCGATGACGCCGCCCAGCAGCGGAACCTGCCAGCAGGAGCCGTTCACCTCCAGTGCCTGCCCGCCAAACTGGACATCTGCCGCCGGGCGGGAACCCTCGGTGGTAAAGGAATAGCTCACGGCCATCACCGCGCCCAGCAGCACGATGACGCCCAGAATGACGCCGATGATCCACAATAAGAATCGCTTCATATATGTACTCCAATAGGTGGCTCGCCCTCTCCATCATCGCTGCGCGAAGCGCCTGAGAGGGCATGCCGTTACAAAAAAGCGCACCACAGCTCGCAATGCCAGCCGGGTGCGCCCTTTGTGTGTTCAGTTTATTCCGCAGCGTCCTCGGCAGGGGCCTCGTTGGCGG
>CAVDVT010000017.1:0-12836 GCA_963612415.1 bacterium
CTGCCGACCTGGGGGCTCTGCTGCCCGGGGAGCTGGCGGATACCCTGCGGGCGGGCCTGCGCGCCTATGAGCGCAAAATTGCGGGCTACACCGCGCCGGACGCCATCCTCACCGGTCTGGAGACCCGAACCAGCAGCCCGGTGCGGCTGAAGCGGGAGGAGAATTTTGAATCGGCCCAGCTGGCAGGTCTGTATCCCTGCGGAGAAGGCGCGGGCTATGCGGGCGGCATCATGAGTGCCGCCGTGGACGGCCTGCGGGTCGCCCGTGCGATCATCGGCCGGTACGCACCGGCAGAAGGGTGAGAAAAAGTTTGATGTACGATCGTGAAAACGAAGGAAAACAGGTGCAGCAGGAGCTGGAAAGCCAGCTCCGCGCCTTTGGAAATACCATGACTGACGCCTTTGCCCACGGTTTTGAGGGCCGGGGTGAGGACATCGGTGACCGTGCCTGGGATGTGGGAAAGGCTGCGGTCCATGCCGCAAACTACGGCATCTCAGAAGCGGGCAGAGCCATGCGGCAGGCCCGGGACAGCTACTACCAGAGCCAGAAGCAGGCCCGGGAAAACGGCACTGCTGCCGGGGCGCAGAGCGGGATGCCCCAGTGGGCCAAAAACTTCTTTGCCCAGCGGACAGAATTGACACCGGTGGAAAAGCTGCGCAAGGCCGGAAAAGAACGTTACAGCTCCGGTGTGGCCCTGCTGGCCGTGGGCATCACCTTTGCAGTCATCTTCGGGCTGGGTACGGTAACCTGTCTGATGGCGCTGGGCTTTGTTTCGCCGACCATTGTGAGCGATGTGACCATTGTGGATGGCGTGCTGATGGAAGGATTTGCCAATGCGGCTTACAGCACTCTGGGCATCATCAGCGGCGTGCTGAGCCTTGTGACGGCGGGCTTTGGCTGGATGACGGCCTGCGGTGTTGTCCAGAGGAAGGCGGGCAAGCAGATGGGTGAAATGGCCGACATGGCGGACGCCATGGACTACAAAAAGGGCCTTTCCGTAGAAATGCTGGCCGACCTGCTCCACCAGAAAAAGAGCAAGACGCTGAAACGCATTAAAAAATATATCCGCAAGGGCTGGCTGAACACATGGCTGGACGACAAAACGGAGACCCTGTATCTGACGGCGGAGGATTACCGTGCCGCTCAGGAGGGAAAGGCCGTGGAGCCGGAGCCGCAGCCTGCCCCGAAGCCGGAAGCGGAGGAAGCCAGAGCGGACACGCCCCTGAACCTGGAAACGACCCGCCGCTTTGCCAAGGTGCTGGAACAGGAGCAGCACCTGATGCAGGACGAACAGGCGGTGGAGGAACTGGAACAGATGCGCAAGACCACCCAGGCCATTTGCGACTGGCTGGAAGCGCACCCGGAAAGCCTGCCCAAGGCCCGCCGTTTTGCGGAATATTATATCCCCACCACCCTGAAACTGCTCCACACCTACAACGATGTGCAGGGACAGCAGGGCGAGAATGCTGAGACCATCCGCCGCGACATTGCGGGCATCCTGCACACCCTGAATCAGGCGTACAGCAACCTGTACGACAATCTGCTTTCGGATGTGGCCATGGATGTTTCCAGTGAGATCGCCGCGCTGCAGGGGATGCTGGCCAACGACGGCCTGACCGGGGAGGGACTGCGATGACCTACCGGGCCTGGAATGTAAAGCCGCTGGATCGTGCGGCTCTGAAAGAACTGACGGCCGCCATTGCCCAGCAGAACACGGAAGAACTGGAAGAACGCGCCATGGAATCCATGGATGAGGAACCGTGGAGCGAGGAAAAATACCGCAGAACGCTGGCTGCCCAGCAAAAGGAAGCGGGTCTGCTGGCAGGCATCCTTGCAGCCCGCGGCATTACCGACCCGGCCGAGGCACTGACCCTGCTGGCCGGCGAGGAAGAACTGAGCGACCCCATGCTCCTGACCGACATGGACAAGGCCTGCGCCCGCATTCTGGAAGCCATTGACAGAGAAGAAACCATTGTTGTGTTCGGCGACTACGATGTGGACGGTGTGACGGCCACGGCCCTGCTCTACCAGCACCTGAAGGGGATGGGCGCCAATGTCAAGTGTATGCTGCCCAGCAGGGAGGGCGACGGCTATGGCCTTTCCAAAAGCGCCATCCAATCCATCCATGACAAGGGCTACCAGCTTATCGTGACGGTGGACAACGGCATCTCTGCGCTGGAAGAAGCCGAGTTTGCGGCTTCGCTTGGGGTGGATCTGATCGTTACCGACCACCATCTGCCCCATGACACCTTGCCCAGAGCCATTGCCGTGGTGGACCCCCGCCGTGCCGATGACACCAGCCCCTTCAAGGGGCTGTGCGGGGCCGGTGTGGCCTTCAAGCTCTGTGCGGCGCTGGACGGCTGCCCGCCGGAAGAAATGCTGGACTACTGCGGCGATCTGGCCGCTGTGGGCACGGTGGCCGATGTGATGCCTCTGACCGGCGAGAACCGCACTCTGGTCAAGGCGGGCCTGCGGCAGCTGCAGCAGACCGACCGGCCCGGCCTTTTGGCCCTGCTGGAAGAAGTGGGCCTTGGCGGCAAGCCGGTCACAGCCGAAAACGTGAGCTATGCCATTGCTCCCCGCATCAATGCGGCGGGCCGGATGGACAGCGCGGTGACCGCCCTGCAGCTGGTGCTGTGTGAAGATGAGGAACGTGCCGCAGAGCTGGCACATAAACTGAACGAGATCAACGTTCTGCGGCAGGAGACCGAGGGCGAGATCGTCAAGGCAGCGCAGGAGCAGCTGGATGCGGAGCCTGCCATTCTGGAAGACCGGGTCATTCTGATCTGGGGCCGCGACTGGCACCCCGGTGTCATTGGCATCGTGGCGTCCCGGCTGGTGGAAAAGACCGGCCGCCCGGTCATTGTGGTGTCGGTGGATGAACACGGCGAGGGCAAGGGCAGCGGCCGGAGCGTGCAGGGATTCAACCTGCACTCCTGCATCGCTTCCTGCGCAGATCTTCTCATCCGCTTTGGCGGCCATGCCATGGCGGCGGGCCTTTCGGTGCGGGAAGAAAACCTGAACGAGCTGCGCCGCCGCCTGAACGAATGGGCCGCCCGGGAATGCCCGGTGCTGGTGACGCCGCCGCTGGAATGCGACCTGTCCATCCATCTGGACCGCATCACGGTGGACTCTGTCCGGCGGCTGGAGCAGCTGGCCCCCTATGGAGCCGAGAACCCTGCCCCCGTGTTCCTGCTGGAAAAGGCTGTGGTGGAGGGGGTATACCCGGTCTCAGAGGGGCGGCACTGCCGCCTGCGTCTGCGGCAGGGGAACACCAGCATCTACGCTGTCTGGTTCGGGATGCACCCGGAGCAGCTGCCCTACGCCGCAGGCGATGTGGTGGATGCGGCGCTGAGCCTTTCGGTCTATGAGGCCGCCCGGGGTGCCCAGCTTTCGGGCCGCATTCTGGAACTGCACCCGGCAGGCTTTGGCAACGCGGCCGCCCAGCAGACGGCTCTGGTGCAGGCTTTGCGCCGGGGCAGCCCCCTGACGGCAGAGCAGCGGGCGCTGATCGCCCCGCAGCGCAGCGATATCATCGCGGTGTACCGGGAATTGCAGGCCCGGCGCTGGAATGCAGAGGATCTGCAGCCCCTGTTTGCAAAGCTGGGGGAGGAACAAACCGGAAAAATACTGGTCGCGGTCACGGCACTGGAACAGGTGGGCCTGATCGCGGCTGTGGAAAAGGGCGGGGCAAAGTTCTGGGAACTGGTGCCCACGGCGGGCAAGAAGAACCTGGCCGATGCGCCCATTCTGAAATGTCTGGAGGAATGAAAAGATGCCAGAGGGAAAGAAACTGACGGCCCCCGGGGCCACCCCGGCGGAGGATTCGTACTCCGCCAAAACGCACCTGCATCAGCCGGTGGCTCCTGCGCCGGAAACGGCCACGGTGGCGGCCACGGCCCTGCCGGCCAATGCCCCGGAGGGGATGCTTCCCAGCGAGGTGCGGCCGGAGATCGTAACATGGGAAAAGCTGTGCGAGGCCATCAAGGCCAGCGGCAAAGCTTACAACATGGAGATGATCACCAAAGCTTACGAAATGGCCAACAAGGCTCACAACGGCGTGTGCCGCCGCAGCGGCGAGCCCTATATCTGCCACCCGCTGGCGGTGGCCCGGCTGGTGCTGGATCTGGGCATGGACTCGGAGAGCATTGCCGCCGCCCTGCTGCACGATGTGGTGGAGGACACCCCCACCACGCTGGATGACCTGAAGGCCGCCTTTGGTGAGGAAGTGGCCCTGTTGGTGGACGGCGTGACCAAGCTGACCAAGATCCAGTTTTCCAACATTGAGGAACTGCAGGCGGAAAACCTGCGCAAGATGCTGCTGGCCATGAGCCGGGATGTCCGGGTCATGATCATCAAGCTGTGTGACCGGCTGCACAATATGCGCACCGGCGACGCATGGCCGGAGCAGAAACGCCGCGACAAGGCCCGCGAGACCATGGAGGTGTACGCCCCCATTGCCAACCGTCTGGGCATTCTGAACGTAAAAGAAGAACTGGAAGACCGCAGCCTGCATTATCTGGACCCCGTGGGCTATGCGGAGATCAGCAAGATGCTCAGTGAGCGGGCCGGCGAGGAGTTCCTTGCAAAGGTGTCCGGCGTCATTGAGCAGCGTCTGGCGGAAAGCGGCATCGAGGGTGCCACCATCAAGCGCCGTGTCAAGAGCATTTACGGCATCTACCGCAAGACCATCATGCAGAACAAGTCCTTTGATGAGATCTACGATATCTATGCCGTCCGGGTCATTCTGGATACGCTGGCCGAGTGCTACAGCACCCTGGGCCTGATCCACGATATGTATCATCCGCTGCCCAACCGGTTCAAGGATTATATCTCCACCCCCAAGCCCAACGGCTACCAGAGCCTGCACACTACGGTCATCGGCCATGAGGGCATCCCCTTTGAGGTGCAGATCCGCACCCGCAAGATGGATGAACAGGCTGAGTACGGCGTGGCGGCCCACTGGAAGTACAAGGAAGGTCTGGACGGCCACGACAAGCTGGACGAGCGCCTGGCCTGGGTGAGCCAGCTTCTGGAAAACCAGCGCGTCAGCGAGGATTCCGGCAACCTGCTCCACGACCTCAAGAGCGACCTGCTGC
Source organism: bacterium (assembly GCA_963612415.1). GTDB lineage: Bacteria > Bacillota > Clostridia > Oscillospirales > Ruminococcaceae > Faecalibacterium. The sequence continues at coordinate 5,100 of CAVDVT010000017.1, forward strand.
CCGAGGAAGTGTTTGCCTTTACCCCCAAGGGCGATGTCATCAACCTGCCCACCGGCGCCACCTGCATCGACTTTGCCTACGCCATCCATTCGGCGGTGGGCAACCGGATGGTGGGCTGCAAGGTCAACAACCGGATGGTGCCCATTGAACACGTGGTGTCCACCGGCGAGATCATCGAGGTCATCCTTGGCCCGGCAGACAAGGGCCCCAGCCGCGACTGGCTCAAGATCGTGCGCACCAGCGAGGCCAAGAGCAAGATCCGCAACTGGTTCAAGAAGATGCGCCGGGAGGAGAACATCCAGGAGGGCCGCGACACGCTGGCCCGGGAGCTGCGCCGGGAGATGATCTTCATCCCGGACAACCAGCTGGATGATTTTATCGGCAGCTGCTGCCGCCGCCTGCGTCAGAACAATGCCGAGGAACTGTATGCCGCCATTGGCTACGGCGGCATCACCATTGCCAACTGCCTGCCCAAGCTGAAAGAGGAATGGCAGAAGCTGAAGGCCGAAGAAGACAAGACCGAGCAGCTGGCCAAGGTGGACCTGAGCAAGGTCCATGCCACCGACGGCGTGGTGGTGGAAGGCTTTGACAACACCCCCATCAAGTTTGCCAAGTGCTGTTCGCCCCTGCCCGGCGACCCTATCGTGGGCTTTATCACCCGCGGCTTCGGTGTGTCCATCCACAAGCAGAGCTGCGTCAATGCCATTTCCAGCATGAAAGACCCCACCAACGCCCCCCGCTGGGTCAAGGCCTACTGGGCCGACAGCGTGAAGGACAGCTATAAGGCCGGGCTGGAGATCGTGGCGCTGGACCGCAACGAGCTGCTGCGGGATGTGCTGAGCGCGCTGGCCGATATCCGGGTGCCCATTTACACCATGAACGCCCGTCAGGTGGAAAACAACTGTGCCGTGGTCAGCCTGACCATTGGCATCAACAACACCGAGCATCTCAACCGGGTGGTGGCCCGCCTGTCCAAGGTCAAGGATGTCCTCAAAGTTACAAGGAGCTGAGTTATGCGAGCAGTTATTCAGGCGGTGTCCTCCGCCTCTGTCCGGGTCAACGGGGGTGAGCCCCGTTCCATCGGCCCCGGCCTTGTCATCCTGCTGGGAGTCAAAGATACGGATACGCTGGACATCGTGCCCAAGCTGGCCGACAAATGCGCCGGTCTGCGCATCTTCAAGGATGAAAACGACAAGCTGAACCTCAGTGCAAAGGATCTGGGGTATTCGGCGCTGGTGGTCAGCCAGTTCACGCTGTACGGCAGCACCCGCAAGGGCTACCGCCCCAGCTTCATCAAGGCGGCAAAGCCCCCGCTGGCCGTGGATGCCTATGAGCTGTTCCTGGCCGAGATGGACCGGCAGGGCCTCAAGGAGGTGCAGCACGGGGAGTTTGGTGCCGATATGCAGGTGTCGCTGGTCAACGAGGGCCCCTGTACCATTGTGATCGATACGGAAGAATGGGCACACCACGATTAAAAAGGATATACTATGAAAGCATTTCATCTTCTCGGCGCAGCGCCGTTTTACACCAACAGCTTTGTCCTGATTTCGGAGGCGGGCCATGCAGTGGTTATTGACCCGGCCGCAGATGTACAGGACTACGATAAGATCTTCAGGGAACATAACGCCGCCCTTACCACCATCCTGTGTACCCACGGCCACTACGACCATGTGGGCAGCGCCGGGGTGCTGAGCCGCGAGTGGAAGGCAAAGGTCTACTGTGAGCCGGCCGACTGCAAGGGGGTGCAGCTGTTCCCCCTGAAAAGTGCCGACAGCGGCTATGCCGAGGGGGAGACCATCGCGGTGGATGAGCTGACCTTCAAGGTCTGGCACACCCCGGGCCACACTGAGGGCGGCGTGGTCATCCTCTGCGGGGAATACCTGTTTGTGGGCGATACGGTCTTTCAGGGCAGCATCGGCCGCACCGATCTGGACGGCGGCAATATGCACCAGATGGACGAGAGCCTGCGCAAATTTGCGGCCCTGCCCATTGCCAAAGAGACGCAGCTGCTGCCCGGCCACGGAGACTTTTCCACCTTTGGCGAGGAACTGACCAACAATTTCTATCTCCGCAATGCCATGCGCGGCGGCAGCGCTGAATTTTAAGAAGCAAGAGAGAACAACATGAAAATTTATATCACGGGCCTTGACTCCGGCTATGAAGTGGAGCATCTGGCCCGGCTGTTTTACCCCATGGCGCCCCTTACACTGACCCCGCCGGAAGCAGGCGAGGACTGCGTGTGGGCCGAAAAACAGGAGAATGGTCTGTACGCCATGGTGCGGCAGGGCGGAAAGAGCGCAGAAAAAACTGCGCCGCTGCCTGCCCCCGGCGGTGAGACCGTGGAGTTCACCCTCGCCAGCCTGACTTACGATCTGCTGCGCGGCTGGACGGGACTGCGCCCGCCCTGGGGCAAGATGACCGGCGTGCGGCCGGTGCGGCTCATCCACGATAAGCGCGCCGCCGGCTGGACGGAAGCGGACATCGACCGGTTCTTTCTGGAGCGGTTCGACTGCTCGGAGCAGAAATATCAGATGGCAAAGGCCATTGCAGACCTGCAGGAGCCTATCCTGAAGCGCGGCAGCGCCCCCAAGACATACAGCCTTTACATCGGCATCCCGTTCTGCCCTTCCCGGTGCAGCTACTGCAGCTTTGTCAGCTGCAATCTGGACCGCGACCGCAAGCTGGTGCAGCCCTATGTGGACTGTCTGTGCAAAGAGGTGGCGGAGATCCGGAAGCAGGCCGAAAAGGCCGGGCTGGAACTGTGCAGCATCTACATCGGCGGCGGCACGCCCACCAGCCTTTCGGCAGACCAGCTGCGCCAGCTGATGGGAACGGTGCGGGACAATTTTGACCTCTCCAAAGTGGTGGAATACACCGTAGAGGCAGGCCGCCCGGACTGTACCGATGCCGAAAAGCTGGCCGTTATCAAAGAATACGGTGCCACCCGCATCTCTATCAATCCCCAGACCTTCTCGGACGAGGTGCTGGCGAACATCGGGCGGAAGCACACGGCGCAGGACATCCTGAGCTGCTATGCCGATGCCCGGAAGGCGGGCCACGATGACATCAACATGGATCTCATCGCGGGCCTGCCCGGGGACACGGTGGAGGGCTTTGAGCGCAGCCTGCGGCAGGCCATTGCCCTTGACCCGGAAAATATCACGGTCCACACCCTGACCCTCAAGCGGGCCTCCCGCATCGTCATTGAGGATCAGAAGGAGAACGATTATGCCGATGTGGCGGCCATGCTGGAAAAATGCCATCTGCTGGCCGAAGCCGGATATCGCCCGTACTACCTCTACCGCCAGAAGAACACCCTGCAGAATCTGGAAAATGTGGGCTGGTGCAAACCGGGCCACGAGGGGTACTATAATATCTACATCATGGAGGAAGTCCAGACCATCCTTTCCGCAGGCGCGGGCGGCAGCACCAAGCTGGTGGCCGACGGCGGCAAACGGATGCAGCGCATCTTCAATTTCAAGTATCCGACAGAGTATATCCAGCGCTTTGCGGAGGTACTGGAGCGCAAAAAAGGAGTGGCTGATTTTTATGATCACGATTTGGGTCCCGAAACGTCTGGTTGAAATAGGGCTGTACAACGTTGCAGCCCGCAGTCCGCAGGAGCTTGCTGCCCTCAGTGAGCAGAGCTACCGCCAGCGGGTGCAGTACGCTGCCGAAAAAGTCCGGCTTTCCGGCACAAAGATCGTCATGCTCACCGGCCCGTCGGCCAGCGGCAAGACCACCAGCGCCCACAAGCTGGCCGAGGAACTGATCCGACAGGGCACCTATGCCCATGTGGTCAGTCTGGATAATTTTTTCCGGGGCGCGGAGTTTTACCCCCGCCTGCCGGACGGCACCCTGGATTACGAAAATCCGGACACCATGGATCTGCCCCTGATCCGGCAGTGCCTGCATGAGCTGAGCGAGACGGGCAAGACCATCCTGCCCATCTACGACTTTGCCCGGGAAAAGCGGTCGGAGGAGACCGAGGCCGTGGACCTGCAGGGCGGTGTCTGCATCGTGGAGGGCATCCACGCCTTGAACCCGGAGCTGACCAGCCTTGTGCCGGGGGACGATGTCTACCGCATCTATGCCGGCCTGCGGGAGGAATATGCCATGGATGGCCGCCGTGTCATCAACACCCAGGATATCCGGCTCTGCCGCCGCACCCTGCGGGATGCTTCGGCCCGGGGCCGAAGCCCCGAAAAGACCCTTGCCATGTGGGACCGGGTGCTGGACGGCGAAACGCGGTATATCAAGGGCTTCAAGACCACGGCAGACTTTCTGCTGGACACCTCCTTCACCTATGAGCTGGGTCTGATCTCCAAACTGCTCAACATCGTGCGCCGCCAGTTCACGCTGGAGGGCCACAACGCGGAACTCTGGGACGAAACGGCCCGCCGCTTTGAGCATGTGGCTCCGCTGGAGCTGGAGCTTCTGCCCGCCGACAGCATGCTGCGGGAATTCTACGGCGGCAGCGTAAAATGACGAATTGCCGCCGGATGTCACGGTATCTTGTGCAAATGCGAAAAAACTGTTTCCAAATCCGCACGAAACTGTAAAAGTTGCGGTGGATTCGTTGCAATCTACCCGGGAGTGCGCTATAATGATACCATCATCTGACAGCACACACAGGGTCAATACCCGTAAGAGAGGTGTCATTTATGGATTTCAATAAGATCAAGGAAATGGGTCTGGAATATGCAGAAAAGGGCCGTAACGCGGCCATGGATCTGGCAGAGCGCGGCAAAACGCAGGCAAAGATCGTTTCGGAGCAGACCAAGCTTGCCAAGGCACAGCGTCAGCTGGGCGCACTGGTGTACAGCCTGGCCAAGGGCAACGAGGAGAACCAGCCCCTTGTGGATAAGTATATCGAGATGATCGGCACCATTGAGGCCAACATTGCCGCCCTGAAGGACAGCCTTGGCCCCGCCGCAGAGGTGGTCACCCAGGATCTGGATGCTGAGCCTGCAATGGACGCCGAAGCGCCTGCTGAGCCGGAGGCTGCCCCCGCACAGGACAAAAAGACCTGCCCCCAGTGCGGTGCGCCGGTCTCGGAGGATGCACTGTTCTGCAATAAGTGCGGCGCACAGCTGTAAGAACTGGATTCAGACAGGGCGGTGTCCCCGTGGGGGATGCCGCCCTGTTTCCTGCATCAGCCCCGTAAAGTGTGAAAATTCTGGAAACAATTGAAATGAACTGCCGGAAAATGGGCTTGTCCCCTTGAAAAAACGCGGATTCTGCGGTACAATCAAACTCCAGTTTTTGAGTGTTGAAAGGGGGCCTGTGCCATGCAGGACTGGCCGGAACGGGAACGGTATACGGCAGAAGACCTGATCCAGATCATCCGCATCCTGCGCGACCGGGAGAACGGTTGTCCGTGGGACAAGGTGCAGACCCATGCCTCCATCCGGAAGAACTTTCTGGAGGAGACCTGTGAAGCGCTGGAAGCCATTGACGCCGACGACGCAGCCATGCTGCGTGAGGAGCTGGGCGATGTGCTGATGCAGGTGGCATTCCATACCGTGATCGAGGAAGAACGGGGCCGGTTCGATTTTGAGCAGGTCTGCCGGGAAGTGTGCGAGAAGCTGGTGTTCCGGCATCCGAACATCTTTGCTTCCTCTGCGGCGGAAAATGCCGGTATAAACAGCTGGGATGCGCTCAAAAATAAGGAAAAGGGCCGTACTACGCTGGCAGATGAGCTGGATACCGTTCCGGCAACACTGCCCGCCCTGATGTACGCCCAGAAGATGCAGAAGCGTGCTGCCCGCAAGGGTGCATGGGAGCGGACGCCGGATGAGGCTGCCGCTGCTCTGCAGAGCGCCCAGCGCGGCTGGGAGACTGCAACGCCGGAAACGGCAGCAGAACGGGCCGGGCAGCTGCTGTTTGCTGCGGCCGATGCCATGCGGCTGGCCGGGGTGGACGCAGAAGAAGCGCTGACCTTTGCATCAAAGCGGTTCCGGCAGGAGCTGCTGCAAAAAACGGAAGGGTCGGACGGGCAGGCATGAAAAGCCCCCGGACGATGAAAAAGCTGAGTAGAGATTTTATGGAGGTACCCCATTATGACCAAGACTGATCTGATCGCACAGGTTGCAGCAAACACCGAGATGAGCAAAAAGAGCGCTGAGTCGGCTGTCAACGCTGCTTTTGACGCACTGAGCAAGGCAATGGCTGAGGGTGAGAAGATCACCATTTCCGGCTTTGGCACCTTTGAAGTCCGTGAGCGCGCCGAGCGTCAGGGCATCAACCCCCGCACCCGTGAGCCCATCACCATCGCTGCTTCCAAGAGCATCGTGTTCAAGCCGGGCAAGGCCCTGAAGGACACCCTGTAAGTTTGTGTTTTGCCGCCGGGGCCGCAGTGGTTCCGGCGGTTTTTGTTTGAGGAGAAAATTATGAGACTGGACAAATACCTGAAAGTTTCGCGGCTGATCAAGCGCCGCACCGTGGCAAACGAGGTGGCCGACGCAGGCCGCATCCTCATCAACGGCAAGATCGCCAAGGCCAGCCAGGCCGTCAAGGAAGGGGATATCATCGAGGTCACCTTCGGCAACCGCCCCATCAAAGTGAAGGTGCTTTCGGACGTGGAGCCCCGCACCAAGGATGTGGCCCGGGAGATGTACGAGATCATCTCGGAATAACCAGGGAGCTGTCTGCATACATTCCACCAGAAAGGGAGTGTGTGCATGGGCAGGACGGGGGCCGAGCAGGCCGGAAACAGTGACCTTATTCTGGAAAGCCGGGAAAAACTGACCCTGACCGGGGTCAAGCGGGTACTCCGGTGTGACGCCGAAAGCGCCGCAGTGGAGACGAACCGGGGCGTTCTGCACCTTGCCGGGGCACAGCTCAGCGTGACCAGTCTGGATCTGGACACCGGAGAGGTGCGGCTCACCGGCCGGGTGGACGCCCTGGAATACACAGCCGAACGCACCCCCGGCGGGCTGCTGCACCGCCTGCTCCGCTGATGGCTCCGGCCCTTGTGCCCGGGGCCATCGGGCAGGAAGCCGCCGCCTGCGCCCTGCTGGGAGCGGTGCTTGGCAGTGCGCGGGCTTTTTTGCCGGGCCGGGGCCGGGCTGCGTTCCTGCCGGACATGGTCTTTGTGGGGGCGCTTCTGCTGGGTGTACAGTCCTATGCGGCCGCCCTGAGTGCAGGCGGTGTGCTGCGGTGGTACATGCTGGTCAGCGCTTGTTTCTCTGCTTTTGGGGTGGAAAAGCTGGCCGGGCCGCCGCTGCGCAGGCTGGAACGGCAGCTGCTCTGGCTGCTGGAGCTTCCGCTGCGGCTGGGCCGCAGATGGGCTGCGCCCCTTGTCCGCGCCCGCCGGGCACGGGCAGCGGAGGCCAAAGTGCGCCGCACCGCAAAAAGAACCGCAAAAAAACCGAAAAAGAACTTGCCAAGAGAGCAGCGGTTGTTGTATAATTCTAACGTATCAAAGTAAGAGTACAGGCGTTTCGGGCCTGCTGAGATCAGGAGGCGCTGAAGAATGACAAATCCGACCCGGAAAAAGCGTAAAAAGAACCCGCTGCTGCGCACGGTCTTTCGGCTTTTCTTTGTGCTGCTGCTGTTGAGCATGCTGGCAGCCTACATTTCCAATCAGGTCGCCATCAGTTCCCGGCGTGCGGAACTGCAGACGCTGAACGAGCAGATCGATCAGCAGCAGACCCAGAACGAGGAGATGAAGCGCATCCTGAGCGGCGACGCAGACGATGTGACCGAGTGGGTCGCCCGCGACTCTTATAACTT
>CAVDVT010000017.1:12846-13567 GCA_963612415.1 bacterium
TAACTTTGCTGCCCCCAACGAGCGCATCTTTGTGGATGTGACCGGCAACTGAGGGGCGTCAGCCTGCGCCGGACGGCTTTGCGGCCAGACCCCGGCAGACCCCAAAAAAGAGAGCAAGGAGTATTGAGTTTTGGCAATTGAGGTAGGGAACGTATTTGAAGGCCGTGTCACCGGCGTAAAGCCCTTTGGTGCATTTGTTGCACTGCCGGAGGGCCGGGTGGGCATGGTCCACATTTCCGAAGTGTCCAATGAATTTGTGCAGGACATCAACACGGTGCTGCACGATGGCGATACCGTGAAGGTGCAGGTCATCAATGTGGCACCGGACGGCAAGATCGCACTGTCCATCAAGCGGCTGCTGCCGCCCCCGCAGCGCCCGGCCCGCAATGACCGCGGCCCCCGTTCCGGCGGGCCCCGCCCGAATGGCCCCCGCGAAGGCGGCCATTTTGGCAATTCCCGCGGCGGCGGGCGTTCCCCCCGTGAAGGCGGACGCGGCCCGGCACGGGATGCAGCACCCCGGGTGTGGCAGCCCAAGGCTCCGGCCAAAAGCGATAACCTGAGCTTTGAGGACATGATGAGCCGCTTCAAGAGCCAGAGCGAGGAAAAAATGGCCGACCTCGACCACGAGACCAACAACCGCCGCGGCGGCGGGTATGCACCCCGTTCCCGCCGGGGCCGCTGAGAGCAAAAAAGACCGGGCCTGTCCCAACGGGGACGGGCC
>CAVDVT010000018.1:0-13470 GCA_963612415.1 bacterium
CGGCATCCGCCAGCAGGGCAGCAGCAGCGGCGTTATCGGCCTTGGCCGCAAGTGCGGCACCCTCGGCAAAGGCGTCGGCGTCCATCACATCCAGCGCCAGCAGGTCTTTTACACTGTCGGTATCCTGTGCTTTGAGCAGCCGCCCCAGCACAAGGCCGGTGTGGGAAGCCAGAAATTCCCGGTAAGGCGCTTTGGCCTTTTCGGTCAGGTTCCAGGGCCAACGGAGCCGGTCGAAGCAGAGCATGGCCACTACGCCCTGATCTTCAGACGCATGGCCATCCGGGAAAATGGCGTCGTATTCTGCCGGAAGTATTTTTCCTTCCAGAAAACACTGTCGGTAATGATATCCCTGCCCCGAAAACGTGTGCAGCAGGATATGGGCAGGGCTTTCCTCCACATCCTCCCAGTAAGCCGGATACCACAGCCCGGCCCGAGGGGCCTCCTCGCCCGGCAGCCAGAACAGGGCCCGCACCGCCTCGGTGATGTTGTTCACCAGTGCGAACAGACCGGTGGCCTGCTCGGGTGCCGCCCGCACCACAAGGTCGGCCAGAGCAAAGCAGTTCAGGAACACATCGCTGCCCACGGTCAGCTCCCCGGCTCCCACACAGAGCCGCCGGAGCCTGCGGCAGTTGTAAAAGGCACAGCTGCCAATGACCTGCAAGCCGTCCGGCAGGCTGACTTCCTCCACAAAGTTTCCGCACACCGGGTGCAGTTCTTCTTCGGGCGCTGCGCCCTCCCCAAAGTCGAGGTCATAGCGGCCATGCGTTCCGGTCAGATCGCGGCCAAAGGCGCGGATCAGGGTGCAGTTTCCCTCCGGCCCCACCTCATAGCGGCAGGTCTCCCCTGCCCCCGGCAGGCTGCGCGGCTTTTCCGAAAAACAGTAATCCCCCAGCTCAGTGATGGGCAGCTGCCCGCCCTCCGGCCCCGGAACTGCCCGGGGAACGGTGATGCAGGGCTCGCCGCCGTAAATACGGACCAGCCGGGCGGTATTATTTTGTAATAGTAAAACATCGATTCTCATAAGCTTTATCTCAACAAAAAACTGCCGCACAGCCAAGCCGTGCAGCAGTTGAGGGTGTTTGCTATTCCTGTGCGGCCTGCGTCAGACACTCGTTCATTGCGGTGAACACGGCGTCGCTGGTCATGGTGGAGCCGGTCACTGCGTCCACCCCGGCCGTCGTTCCGGCGGTGGTCAGCGCTGCGGCAAGGCTCTCTGCCGCTTTTCCGCCCAGCTCCGGGGTCTCGCCGGAAGCATCAATGACCACGTTGGTCACTTTGCCGCCGGTAATGGTCACGGTAACGGCCACCTCACTCAGGCAGCCCTGCGCGCTGGCGGTGTAGCTGCCGTCCTGATAGGTGGCGGCATTGTCCGCTGCGGGAACGGTTCCCGTGTTTGCGATATACAGGGACAGGACGATGCCAAGCACCACGCACAGCACCGCCATGATCGCAATATTCCGGGTCATGTGTTTCTTCATGGTTCAGTTGCTCCTTTGCAAACAGGCGTTCGGGGGAACCGCCTGCCGCTTTTATTTTGCAGGCTTGAAGCTGTCGCGCAGGGTGACCACACGGTTGTACACGCCCGGGTTCTTGGAGTCCGGGGTAAAGAAACCGGTGCGCACAAACTGGAACTTCTCGCCGGGCTTTGCATCCTTCAGGCTTTCCTCCAGCTTGCAGCCCTTGCGCACCACAACGCTCTCGGGGTTCAAGTAATCCTTGTAATCGCTGCCTTCGGGGATGGCGTTCATGTTGGCCTCGGTGAACAGCTTGTCGTACAGACGGACCTCAGCATCCACGGCGTGGTCAGCGCTGACCCAGTGGATGGTGCCCTTGACCTTGCGGCCATCGGCAGGGTTGCCGTTGCCGGTCTCAAGGTCAGCAGTGCAGTGGATGGCGGCAATGCTGCCGTCGGCGTTCTTCTCAATGCTCTCGCACTTGACGATATAAGCACCCATCAGGCGCACTTCGCCGCCCACGGTCAGGCGCTTGAACTTGGGAGGCGGCACCTCGGCAAAGTCCTCGCTCTCGATCCACAGCTCCCGGGTAAAGGCCACCTTGCGGGTGGTGGTGTCGTTGGCCTCGCGGTTGGGGTTGTTGGCCACATCAAAATACTCGGTCTTGTCGGCGGGATAGTTGTCCACGATCAGCTTCACGGGGTCCAGCACGGCAATGCGGCGCTGTGCGGTCAGATCCAGCTCGCTGCGGATGCAGGCTTCCAGCTGACGCATATCGATCAGGTTGTCAGACTTGGAGATGCCGGCTTCCCGCACAAAGGTAAAGATGGAGGAAGCGGTGTAGCCGCGGCGGCGCAGACCGCACAGGGTGGGCATCCGGGGATCGTCCCAGCCGTCCACGATGCCCATCTCCACCAGCTCACGCAGGTAGCGCTTGCTCATGACGGTATTGGTCATGTTCAGGCGGGCAAACTCGCGCTGCTTGGGGAACTCAGTGCCAAAGATGTTCTCAATGACCCAGTTGTACAGCGGGCGGTGATTCTCAAACTCCAGGCTGCACATGCTGTGGGTAATGCCCTCAATGGCGTCCTGAATGGGGTGAGCAAAGTCGTACATGGGGTAGATGCACCACTTGTTGCCCTGACGGTGATGCTCGGCGTACTTGATACGGTAGATGGCCGGGTCACGCATATTCATGTTGGGGCTTGCCAGGTCGATCTTGGCGCGCAGGGTCTTTTCGCCCTCCTTGAACTCGCCTGCCCGCATCCGGCGGAACAGGTCCAGATTCTCCTCAGGGCTGCGGTCACGCCAGGGAGACGGACGGGAGGGCTTGCCGGCATCGGCACCGCGGTACTCGCGCATCTCGTCGCGGGTCAGGTCGTCCACATAGGCTTTGCCTTCCAGGATCAGCTTCTCAGCGTACTCATAGCACTTGTCAAAGTAATCGCTGCCGTAGAAGATGCCGCCGGTGGGGTCGGCACCCAGCCAGTGCAGGTCTTCAATGATGCTGTTGACGTACTCCTCGCCTTCACGGGCCGGGTTGGTATCGTCCAGACGCAGGTTGAACTTGCCGCCGTACTGGTTGGCAATGGACCAGTTGATATAAATGGCCTTGGCGCTGCCGATGTGCAGGTAGCCGTTGGGCTCCGGCGGGAAGCGGGTATGGATCTCACTGATCTTGCCCTCGGCCAGGTCGGCGTCGATGATCTCCGTCAAAAAGTTTTTATCTGCCATAGTGGTTTCCCCCTTGGTATCAGGGCATCTCTGCCCGAAATTTCACTTTCTTTCAATACACTTTATAATACACCATTTTTGGCTCTGCTTCAAGGCAAAAATACAAACTCCGGGGCAGGCCCGGAAAACAGCAGGCATTTTTCTGTGTTCTGCGCACTTGACGGATGGGAGAAAAAAGGGTATAGTATTGTAGTATTCAGAATTTTACGGGGTGTTGCGCAGTTGGTAGCGCGCCTGCTTTGGGAGCAGGAGGCCGCGAGTTCGAGTCTCGCCACTCCGACCAAGAGAAAAGCCACGATGAACCGTTCAGAGATGCGGTTTTGTCGTGGCTTTATTTGTTACTCGCGCCATAAAATGCCGTGTGTATCCATTGACACAACAGACAAGGTTAAACCGTGAACCTTGTGCAATTTTACACTGTTCAACAAGTGTGGAAAGTGCTATAATGATCATGAGGTAGTATAAGCATTTTATAACAGCCCCACTGGAAAAGAGGTTGAATATGCTGTCTGACGCAAAGAAAAAGGCAAATGCCAAATGGGACAAGGCCCACATGATGATTTTAGGCTGCAAGGTCCGCAAGGATTTTGCGGCCCAGTTCCGGGAAGCTTGTACAGCAGCAGGGACCACACCCAACGCTGTTTTGAAACAGGCAGCGGAACAGTTTTTGAAAGAACACCCGGTATCATAGCTTGAACCCGCCGGGGAAGAATGCGCATAATATCCACACGAAAGGATTGGTGTAGTATGAGTGCAAGAGAATTGGCGAGAACGCTTCTTGATCAGGTGCCGGAAAACAAGCTGCTTTACGTTGTTGCGTACCTGCAAGGAGTAACAACTCCGGAAGATAATGAAATACCCAACGCAGAAACGCTGGAGGCCTTTGAAGAGTTGGACAACGGTGGCGGTCATACCTATAACGGCCCCATTGAAAACCTGATTAGCATGCTGCTGGAGGACGAAAGTGCTTGAAGTAAAATACTCCACGAAGTTCAAAAGGGATTTGAAGGTGTGCCAGAAGCGGCATTACAATATGGCTTTGCTTCAGCAGATCATCAATGTGTTGGCTGTCCCGGAATCACTTCCACCGCAAAATAAAGATCACGGCCTGACAGGCAGCTATATACCTCACCGGGAATGCCATATACAGCCGGATTGGCTGCTGATTTACTATCAGACAGATACAGAGCTGTACTTGTATCGCACCGGCACGCACTCCGATCTGTTTGGCCTGTGAGGTAGATGGTTATGATTTGCCCGCTATGCAAGGGCGAAATGAAGCCCAGTACAACCATTCACACCGTACAGCTGAAGAACTGCGTTGTGGTCATCAAAAACGTGCCCTGCCTGAAATGCGAACAGTGCGGCGAGGTCGGGCTGGTCTGCCGGGACTCCGAGCAAGTCCGGCTCTTTCCAAAAAATACTTGCGTATGCGGGAGCAGAAAATCCATCCCCTTCCCTCGGTCGCCGCGCTGGGTGTATTGTGCAGAATGACGGACATTCACGCGCACACAAGCGCACAAGGCTGGCGGGTGTTCTTTCTGAGGGTCTTTTTAGAGCCATTCCGGATATAGCTGCTTGATTTGTGGCGTGTTCGTTCCGGTATAATGCCTGTTCGCCATAATCAACCTCACAATTCGCAATTTAGAACCAACCACGGCGTTTCTTGCCGGCACTGTACATCAATGCAATGCGGTTTTTATCGCCATTAACATGACTTACCTCATCCAAAATCTCATCATCATACGGAATACCTTTTGCATCAAGATGGGCTTTGAACCAATATCGATACCTAGAATGTAGATATCGACCGGTTGGATATTCCGAAGGCCACTTTCCTAGACAATTTGGACCGCTTCCATGCAAGCTCATCCATTCGTCGCGAACACGTCTGCGCATTTTAAGCGTTTCGGTGTCGCCTTCCCAGCAATGGATTCCAGCGACCTGATCTTTCTTTTTATCGATTCCCGCGTCTTGAGCCGCGCTTACTCCGGCCGCAGCACCCAGCCCCAGCAGACCTAATACAAACGAAACTGCACCACTCATAAAATTTTCCTCCCGAGATATGTGTTTTTGAAAATGATGTGATAATGTGTGTTCCTTTGACCTGACTGAAGAATATCACACTTGATGTCCCACTAATCGGATTTATAAGCACTTTTTCAAATTTTTTCCGCGGTTGTCGAATCTCACGACCAACAAGAACCGCCCTGTCCGGCATTTTTGTCAGACAGGGCGGTTTCATTTTTTATCCTTCCAGAAGGGCTACAGCCACATCGTTTACATTGGTGCCGGTGGGGCCGGTGCAGATCAGGCCATCCACAGCCTGCAGAGCATGGTAGGCGTCGTTATCCTGCAGGGTGTCGAACACGCTCCACCCCTTGGCGGTCAGCGCTTCGGCGGTGTTACCATCCACATAGCCGCCTGCGGCATCGGTGGGGCCGTCTGTGCCGTCGCTGCCCACGGAGAAGACCGCCGCATCCAGCCCGGCAATGCCCGGGGCCGCCGCAAGGGCAAGCTCCTGGTTCCGTCCGCCCAGCCCTTTTCCGGTCAGGTGGACCACGGTCTCACCACCTGCAAGGAACGCCAGCTTTTTCCCGCTTCCCGCATGGGTGCGCAGGATGCTGGCCAGAAAGCTGCCCGCCTCCCGTGCCTCACAGCAGAGCTGATCGGTCAGAAGCAGCGGCTCATAGCCCAGTTTCCGGCACTCCTCTGCGGCGGCAGCACACAGTTCCCGCACGCTCCCGGTGATCTGGGTGGTCACATTGTCCAGCGTCTTGGGTGTTTCCTGTGCCAGAAGTGCCTTCGCCTGTTCCGACAGCTTCAGCTGATATTTTTCTGCAATGGCCTGTGCCTGTGCGCAGGTAGAAGAATCCGGCACCGCCGGGCCGCTGGCGATCATATCCAGCGGGTCCCCCAGAATGTCGCTCAGCACGATGCTGAACACCTGTGCCGGGGCACATTTCTGCGCAAACCGCCCGCCTTTTACACCGGACAGGCGCTTACGGATGGTATTCATCTCCACGATGTCCGCCCCGCAGGCCAGCAGCTGCCCGGTGATGTCCTGCAGTTCAGCCCCGGGGATCAGCGGCTGCTCAAACAGAGCGCTGCCGCCGCCCGAAAGCAGGAACAGCACCCGGTCCTCAGCGCACAGCCCGGTGACCAGTTCCACCGCCTTTTCCGTTGCAGCAAAGCTGTTTTCGTCCGGGACGGGGTGTCCGGCCTCATAGCAGGCCACGCCGGGGATCTTCCCTTTTACATGGCCGTATTTGGTCACGACTACACCGCCGTCCACCCGGCCAAGTGCCTCCACAGCGGCATGGGCCATCTGCCATGCCGCTTTTCCGGCCGCCACCAGAAGCACCCGCCCGCTGCCGGGGCAGAATGACCGCAATGCCCGGCGCACCGCTTCGTCCGGCAGCACAGCCTTCAGGCTGGAGGCAATGATCCGGTCGGCATCGTTTCGCAATGTCGTTTTCATAAAAAAGTCCCTCTCTTTTTGGTCGGCATCCGCAAAAAGGCGGCGGACGGCCTGTTCTGCCGTGCGCCGCCTTTTGTTCTGGTGTAGTATCAGATCAGCTTCATATCCACAAGCACCTGACGCAGCTTTTCCTTTTCGTCAGGCTTCAGTTCCTGAATGGGGTCAAGGCACTTGCCCACCGGGATGCCCAGCAGGTTCAGGCTCTCCTTGATGACCTCCGGGAAAGTGCCCATGCTGGTGGCAATGCGGAGCGGAGCCAGCCGGTACTGTGCTTCCAGCGAGCCCTTCAGATCGCCGTCCACATACTTGTCGTAGATATCCGCCACAACACGCGGGGCCACATTGGCGCAGCTTGCCACAGCGCCGGAGCAGCCGTAGGCAAGGCCCGCATGGATCATGGTATCGCGGCCCATCATCACGTTGAAGTGATTCCGCTGATCCATGGTCAGGCGCAGGTATTCCTCGCAGTTGGTCATGTCGCCGGTGGAGTCCTTGACGCCGATGATATTGGGGCAGTCCTTTGCCAGCCGTGCCACAGTGGCCGGGGCAATGGTCACATTGGTCTTGGGTTTGTTGTTGTACATGATCACCAGCATCTCAGTGCTGTCGGCAATGGTCTTATAGTAGCTGTACAGTTCATCCTGCGTCTGGCTGATGAACATGGGGGTCAGCACACTGACGGCATCGTAGCCGCCCACCTGCTCCACCAGCTTGATGAGCCGGATCACGCCCCGGGTGGTGATGTGGCTGCATCCGGCCAGCAGCTGGATAGGCTTGCCGTAGCGGTTCGTTTTTCCCGCCACTGCATCCCGCACCGTTGCCAGCGCCTTGATGTACTCCTCATCGCTCACGGCATAGAACTCACCGGTGGTTCCAAAGGGGAACAGACCATGAACGCCGTTTTCCACCAGGTAGACCGACATTCTGGCCAGCGAGTCGTAATCGACCCTGCCCTCCGGATCAAACGGGGTTATGATCGGCGGGATGATACCATAAGGTTTATACATACTGTTTCACTCCTGTTTGGTCATATTTCTTCAGCCGGCCGCGCCGCCGGCTGATAGTCCTCTGTTTCCTGCTCCATGAATGGAATGCTCTGATTTCATTTTACCGGGCATCGGAAGGTCTGGCAATTGACATTCAGCCAAAGCGGGTGGGATGAATCTGTAAAAAAGGTGAAAATTTCAGAAATTGAATCCGATCATGAAATGTTTGAAACAACCCTTTCGTTTTGTTCCCATCCAGTTCAATCCACAAAACGGTACAGGTTCAGCCCCACCTCCGGGGAATATTCCCGTTCCACCACACCATCGATCTGGTGGATGATGAACTCTCCCGTCAGGCTGACAATGGCCCGGTTCAGGTGTCCGCCGTGGCATTCGTCCTTTACGGCATTGCCCACTGCCATGTGGATGTGCAGATAAGGCTCCCCCTCCTTGGTGGAGATGCTGCCCGAACAGGATGCGATCTCATAATCGCCGGTGTAGGTCGTGGATTCATAGATGAACTTTTCGCGGTTGAACACGCCCAGCGTCACCTCGCCCACAGCGCCGATGCCGCTCACGCTGCCCAGCCGGATGTTCTCCGCCTTGCACAGTGCCATGAGCGATCCCAGGATCTCCTCGCCGCGGTCGATCCGCAGAACATAGTCTGAACCAAACTTCCGATATTCCATGGTAATGCCTCCTGTTTTTCTACGTTATCCTGCCCGCTCAGACGATCTCAAGATGTGTTTTTCGTCTGGGCGGGGCAAAGGTTTTGTCGATACGGGCCAGATCGTCCGGCGTCAGTTTCAGCTGGACCGCTCCGGCGTTCTGTAAAGTGTGTTCCGCCCGGCTGGGCAAACAATTCCTGCATATCAGCCGTGTCAAGGTTTGAAACGCCCCATGCACGGATACGCCCTTTTGCTTTCAGCTCCTCCATGCACTCTACCGTTTCCCGCAGGGGAATGCTCCCCCGCCAATGCAGCAGATACAGATCCAGATAGTCGGTCTTCATCCGCCGCAGGGAATTTTCGCAGCTGGCAAAAATATTGCGGCGGCCTGCATTGAAAGGATATACCTTGCTGACAAGGAAAAGATCACTTCGGTCCAGCCCCTGGATCGCATCGCCCACCAGCATTTCAGCAGCTCCGTCACCATACATTTCCGCCGTGTCGATCAGATTCATTCCAGCTTCTACGCCAGCGCGCAGCGCCGCATATTCCTGCGGAAAGAGGTCGATCTGCTCACCAAGATACCAGGTACCCTGACCGATCGGGCCTGCGGCCTTGCCGCTTTGTGTCATAAATGTCATTGCATCGTCCCTCCTGTTCCTGGATCGTGCCTCTATTGTAGCACGAAGCACGGCCCGGGAGCAAATCGACCGCCGTATTCTTTTGAAATATTTTGAAACCAAAATTTCATCATCCAGCATCATTTCATTCAGCTTGTGAACGTTTTTGCAGGCCGCACAAAATATCTGCCCCGGATTCAGCGTTTTGTTCCTTGTTCCGGCGCGGCTTTCCCGGTATACTGTAACCAGTCGAACCGGAACTGCCTGCGGGCAGCGTTCCCAAAAAGGATCCACATTGAACAGGGAGGTACTGTTATTATGAAAATCGGTCTGATCGGTCTGGGTATCATGGGCAAGCCCATGGCAAAGAATATGCTGAAGAAGGGTTACACGGATCTGCTGGTCAGCGACCTGAACAAGGCTGCCGTGGACGAAGTGGTGGCCTGCGGTGCAAAGGCGGCTTCCAACAAGGAGATCGGTGAGCAGTGCGACGTGGTCCTGACCATGCTGCCCAACTCTCCCCATGTCAAGAGCGTTATGCTGACCCCCGAGACCGGCGTTGCAAACTTTATGCACGAGGGTCAGGTCTTTATTGATATGAGTTCCATCAACCCCGTTGCTTCCAAGGAGATCGCCGCTGCTCTGGCTGAGAAGGGCGTGGAGATGCTGGACGCTCCCGTTTCCGGCGGTGAGCCCAAGGCCATCGACGGCACCCTGAGCTTTATGGTCGGCGGCAAGCAGGAAGTGTTTGATGCCTACAAGCCCCTGCTGGAGACCATGGGTGCTTCTGTTGTGCGCTGCGGCGACGTGGGCGCCGGCAACACCACCAAGCTGGCCAACCAGATCATCGTGGCCTGCAACATCCAGGCTCTGGCCGAGGCTCTGACCCTGGCCCAGAAGGCCGGCGTGGACCCTGAGCTGGTCTTCCAGGCCATCAAGGGCGGTCTGGCTGGTTCTACCGTTATGAACGCAAAGGCTCCCATGATGATCGAGGGCAACGACAAGCCCGGCTTCAAGATCGACCTGCACATCAAGGACCTGAACAACGCACTGGACTGCGCACATACCGTGGGCGCTCCCGTTCCCATGACCGCCGAAGTGCAGGAAGTGCTGCAGTGGCTGCATAACAATGGCAAGGGTCAGGCTGATCACAGCGCCATTGCACAGTATTACGAGAAGCTGACCGGCATTCAGATCGGCCGCTGAGTTTCCCTTTCTTTTTGAATGAAATTCTGCTATGATATTCCTGAAATGTTCCGCATTTCAGGAACGGCAGAGTCGCTGTCGGCGGCCCGATCCTGCGGGCCGCCGCTTTGTGTTGCAGGCAAAACAATAGAACAAGGAGATGTCCCCCATGGCAAAGGTCGCAGTTCTGGTCCCCAATCAGGAACTCTGTTCCATCGCACAGCCCCTGATCGGCGAATTTCCCACCATTACCCTCATGGCCATTGAATATATCCGGACCGATCAGGTGGCCCAGCGCGCCCGGGAGCTGGAGCATCAGGGCTGCGACCTGATCGTTGCCCGCGGTGTGCAGGCCCGCGCCATCAAACGCGCCGTCAAGCTGCCGCTGGTGGAGATCTGCGTCACCCAGCAGGAGCTTGCCAGCGCCGTGCTGGACCTCAAGGAGCAGCTGGGCCTGCCCTGTCCGCGCATTGGCCTGATCGGCTTTTCCAATATGTTCAGCGACACCTCCCGGTTCAACCGGCTGTTCGGCATCGACCTGAACCTTTATATGGTGCAGCAGAACGATGAGCTGCCTGATGCTGTGGAACGCGCCTTTTCCGACGGCTGCAACGCAGTCATTGGCGGCGACATCGTGTGCGAGAGCGCCAAGCGGGAGAACCTGCCCTACAAGTTCATCCCCTCCGGGCAGGAGAGCCTGCGCAATGCGCTGGCCGTTGCCTCCCGTGTGGCCTACGCCATCGATCTGGAAAAGCGGAACAGTGCCGAGATCAATGCCCTGCTGAACTACACCTTCAGCGGCATCATTCAGGTGGATCAGGAGGGCGTGATCCGCCGGGTGAACCGCATCAGCTATAACCTGCTGGAGCGCCCCACCTCTGCCCTGCTGGGCCGCTCCATCTCCGAGGTGCTGCCCAACCTGAACCAGAGCGTTCTGGACGATGCACTGGTGCGCGGGCAGGAGGCCTACGCCTTCCTGCTGGACATCAGCCACAAGGCGGTCGTGGTCAACATTGCACCCATTCTTGTGGACAACCAGATCGAAGGTGCCGTGCTGACCTTCCAGGAAGGCCAGCGCCTGATCGAGATGGACAGTGAGATGCGCCGGGAGCTGTATCAGCGCGGCTTTGTGGCCAAGTACAACTTTGAAACCATGATCTGCGAGGACCCCGAGACCCGCCGGATGCTGGAGCTTGCCAAGCGGATCAGCAAGTTCACGGCCCCTGTGCTGCTGACCGGCGAGACCGGCAGCGGCAAAAACATTCTGGCCCAGTGCATCCACAACGAGAGCCTTGTCCACAAAAATGCCTTTGTCACCATGGACTGCAGTGCCTGGCTGCCCGAAACACTGGACACCATGTTGTTTGGCAACTACACCACCCGCAAGGATTCTGCGGGCGACAGCTACGCCGAGATGGCACAGGACGGCACCCTTTACCTCAGCCATGTGGAGATGCTCCCGCTGGAAACGCAGTACAAGCTGCTCTGCCTTATCCGGGGGCGTTTCCTCCACAACGGTCCCTCCCGCCCGGTGGCGGCCAATGTCCGCGTCATCGCGTCCAGCGCCGTGAATCTGATCACCCGGGTGGAAAAGGGCGAGTTCCGCAGCGACCTGTACTACGCCCTCAGCGTCCTGAGTCTGGAGGTGCTGCCCCTGCGCCGCCGCCGGGCCGACATTCTGGGCTGGACGGAGCTGTATCTGGACGACTGGCAGGAAAAATACAAGCGCTATGTCCACCTGACCCAGGGTGCCCGCAATTACCTGCTGGACTACGAGTGGCCGGGCAATCTGGACCAGCTGTGCAGCGTGTGTGAGCGCCTGGTTCTGCTGACCCAGAAGCGGAACATCGACGAGGTGTTCCTGCGCCAGCAGCTGGAGCAGGTGACGCCCCGGATGCTGCCCGGCACCGAGCAGATCGTGCTGTACAAAGACCAGAAGGCTGTGGAGATCGCTGCCCTGCTCAAAAAATATCACGGCAACCGCCAGAAAGTCGCCGACGAGCTGGGCGTCAGCAAAACCACCCTCTGGCGCTACCTCAAAAAATTTGATATCAAACCGGATTATAACTGCTGAAACCTCCATTCCACCCACGTTTCAAAATTTGCAAACACTGCCAGAATGCCCACTTCACCCTGTATTTTTATGGCAAATCGTCAATTGCGAAAAAGCGCGTTCTGCGGTATCTTATAGGCAGAGAGCAGGGAGACAGAAACCCAGACGCCCTGCCGCATTTCTTTCGCAATTCACCCGTGGCTTTCTCCTATATATCTCCTTTCGCTCACCAATCCTGCCTAACAACCAACCCTTTCATCACATTCCTTCTTAAAAGTACATCCCCGGCAGACACGGCTGCCGTGGATGTACTTTTTCTATGCGGTCTTACCGGACAAGACAGGGCTTTTTGTGGTCGTACTTCCAGCCCGGGATCAGGTACTGCATGGCCTTGGCGTCGTCCCGGTCGTGGGAGGGCAGCTTCTGGTACAGGGCATTGGCGGCCAGCACCCGCTCCATGTTCAGGTGGACGCCCAGACCCGGGGCATCCGGCACCTGAATCTTTCCGTTTCTGATCTGCGGGGCGTCTTCCAGCAGGTTCTGACCGTCCTGCCAGATCCAGTGGGTGTCCAGCGGGGCAGGTGTGCCCACGGCGGCGGCGCCCACCTGTGCAAAAGCGGCCAGCGTGATGTCAAAATGGTTGTTGGAGTGGACACCCCAGGTCAGGCCCCAGCTGTCCAGCAGCTGGCTCATCCGGATGGTGCCGTCAAAGCCCCAGAAATGGGGATCGGCCAGGATGATATCGCAGGCGTTCAGGCTGACGGTGTGGTAGAACTGCCGCCAGTCGGTGGCGATCATATTCGTTGCCACCTGGAACTGGGTGGCGTTCTTGAACTCCCGCATGATCTCGCGTCCCGAGAAGCCCGCCTCCGGGCCGCAGGGGTCTTCCACATAGGTGATGACATCGTGCATCCCGCGGCACAGCTCCACAGCCTCAGCAAGGCTCCATGCGCCGTTGGGGTCGATGTTGATGCGGGCCTCCGGGAAGGCCTTTTTCAGCGCCCGCAGGGCTTCCATCTCCTCCTGTCCGGTCAGCACGCCGCCCTTGAGCTTGAAGTTGCGGAAGCCGTATTTTTCCTGCACGGCCTGCGCTTCCTCCACGATCCGCTCCGGGGTCAGGATCTCCTCCCGCCGCAGCCGGAACCAGGGGTCGGCGCTGTCGGCTTCGTCCAGATACTGCTGCTCTCCGGCAGGGGTCTTCTGCTTGTCGGACACGTAGAACAGATAGCCCAACATCTCCACCTCTTTGCGCTGCTGACCCTCGCCCAGCAGCTGGCACATGGGCCTGT